>JANYAG010000313.1 GCA_025361465.1 Gemmatimonadota bacterium | reverse complement strand
GAGGTGGCGCGTGAGCTTGAGCATGTTGTAGGTGTTGCAGGTCTCGGTCGTGCTCGGGCCGAACGCGGTGGAGAGCCTCTCCTTGGGCGAGAACATCTCGCCATCGCTGTTGCCGCCGATGACGTAGGAGCGTTCCTTGACTACGGTATTCCAGAAGAACTGGGCCGCGGTCTTGAGCGATTCGTCGCCCGTCAGCTCGTATTGCCGTGCCGCGCCGATGAACTTGGGAAACTGGGTGTTGGCGTGCAGGCCGGTGAGCTGGTCCTGCCGCTGGACCGCCGGCCCGATGACGGCCTGGTGGTTGAAGCGCTTGGAGATCGCCAGGTACTTCTCCTCGCCCGTGACCGCGTAGAGATTGGCAAGACTCTCGTTCATGCCACCGTGTTCGTTGCCCAGCATGGCCTGCAACTGCGCGTCGGTGAGGCGGGTGTTGCGGGCAATGGCCCAGTCGCCGAACTTCTTGGCCACGTCGAGCGCCTGGGTGTCGCCGCAGAGCGCATACATGTCGAGCAAACCGGCAAAGATCTTGTGCAGCGTGTAGTAAGGCGCCCAGACCGGCTGCTGCTTCTCCACCCGGTCAAAGAACTCCTCCGGGTAGGCGCTGAGATAACCGCTGGGGAACTTCGCCTGGCAGGCGGCCAGCCCGGCCACGACCGCTGCGCCCTTCTGCCTGACCCGCACGTCGCCGGTGCTGGCATACATCAGCGCGCAGGCCGAGAGGTAGTGGCCGACGAAATGCCCGCGCAGCTCGCCCTTCGGCTCTTCCCAGCCGCCATAGGGTTGCGCCGTTGAGGGCAGGCCGGCGTTGAGCCGGAAGGAGTGCAGTAACCGGTCGGCATCGAGGGAGAGCAGGTATTGCAGGTCGATGTCTTGCGCGTGCTTGAACGGGCCGTCGAGCAGGCGCACATCGCTCAACGGGAACGGCTGTGCTTTCAGCGCAACCTTGTCGCGCGTCTCGAGGGTGAACTCTTCCGCCGGGGCGGCCGCAGCGGCGATGGGCAGGAGCGCAAGAGCCAGGGCGGCCTCGGCAGTCGAGCGCCGGAGCCGGGTCATATGCCGGGAGGCCGCCGGAGAGAGCGCACGTATTCTCATTGGCTTTGGCGTCTGAGGATCAATTGCCCTTCGTAACTTCTGTCGTGTATTCCGCTTCAACGGTGTCGAGGAACAGGCCCTGGAACTGGCCGGGGGCGAGCTTGGGCAGCTCCACTTCAAACGCATGCCTGGTGTCGGGCTTGAGGGACGACACGTCGGCATACCAGCCGGTGAAGGAGTTGCGCGGGTTGCTCTTGACGATCGACGTGTAGGCACGCCTGACGGGGATCGTCTCGCCATCGATCCGCAGCACCGGGTCGGACATCTTTTCGTCATTGAGCTCCGCGATGTTGATGTAGAGCAACAGGCGGTCGGAGTTCAGCCACACCGCGGCGCGCTCTTCCGGAGTGTATTCGACGGGCCAGGATTGTTTGCGGGCTTCGAGCTGCTTGAAGACGCGGGCCGGAATGGTCGCCTCGGCCTTGAAGGTGGCATCGGCAAACTGCGGCGCCACGGTGCCGAGCTGCTGCCGCGCGGCAAAGGGGGCGCCGGCGAAGCGCACCTTGGCGGTCACCTGGGCGCCGTCCTGGCGGAAGATGGACTTGACTCCGTTGACGTTGAGCGCGTTGACGGAGGTATTGGCGGGGAGGGCGACGACCAACTCCTGCTCAGTGCCCACTTCGCCACGGACGCCCGTCAGGGCCAGCCTGTTGCCGGTGAGAGCGGCTTGGCCGATGGCGCCGGCGAGCACAGGCTGCTCGATGGACGCGGCTGCGGCGGTGACCTCGAAGACGGCGGCTTCTGCGCCGGTCATTGGCAGGCGCACCTGGTCGCCACGGTTCCAGAACACTTTGCCGCCGGGGGCCGCCAGCAGACGCCCTTTGTAAGCGTCGGGGTAGAGCTGCTTGAGGTCTTCGAGGCATTCCTGCTTGACCCAGTTATTGGCGCCCATGCCGAACATCATGGATTTTTCGACTCCGCGTTTCCTGAGCAATTCGCGGGCCTGGTCAATGACCGGCTTCCAGAACGCCAGAGCTTCGGGTGTGCCCCATTCGGGCGTCAGGAGTTCGCTCAATTTGCCGGTGGCGGGGT
>JANYAG010000308.1 GCA_025361465.1 Gemmatimonadota bacterium | reverse complement strand
GCCCAGCGGTGGGAGCGACACCCCGCCGGAGCGGCGATCGTGGCGCGGGACGTGGGCTGGACCGATGATGCGCTCGAGGAGCGTCTCGAGGAGCTCTGGCGCACTTGCATGAAGGAGGCTGCCGAGCTCGGCCGCGTGCACCGCAGAATCAGCAACGAGTTCGAGCTGTACGACACGGGGATTGTCGGCATCCGCGGGGAGCTCGATCGACGCATGGGCGCCACTTCTGAGCGCACGACATACCGCGATTGACGCGCAACGACCAACGATGCGTGCCGGCGCGAGGAGAAACCATGCCGATGAAGTTGAGGTGGTCCACCCGGTCGCCCACCCTGCAGGACGAGCCTCTCCTCGTCCGACTCCGGCTCAGAGCATGAGCAGCAATCCCCATTCGCGAGAGCGCGCGGCTGGGCCCACATTTCGCCACCTTTTGTGTCCGTGCCCCCGCGCGCCGGGTGCACTTTGGCGGCGCTTGACGGGCGCGCAGGCTGAGCGGTGGGTGACCGCTCAGCTCGCCGATTGGCGGCGCCGTGGGCGGTTGCCCACTGGCAAAGGTCGCGGCGCATGTCAGCCGGGGCTGACGGGGGTCTGCCGGCCCGAGGGTCGGCTTTCCCGTCAGCCGCCCAGCGTGATGAGCCGCAGGATGTCGTAGGTGAGGACGAAGAGGGACGCCGCGCCCAGGACCTTGGGCAGGCCGCGAACGAGGAGGTGGTCGAGCCCTCGATGCGTTTTGGCGTCGGCGTTGACGGTTTCCGCAGTTGCGCCCCGTTGCTTGTAGATCTCTCGGGCCTCCTCGGTTCCCATGCGCTGGCGCCAGGCAGCCACCGCCTCGCTGTCGGTAGCGCGCGGAAGATGCGGGTCGAGAGCGAGCGGAGCCGGCAGAGGGGCTGTGCCCAACGCGGAAGGGTCGGGCGTCGCGTCGCGCGGCGCAGTCTTCGCGGCGTCGACCTTCCGAGGCTTGGGCAACGGCGCGTACACCGTCACCCCCTTCTCGGTCGCCTCGTCGATCGCCTTGTGTTGGTTGTAGCCGCCGTCGAGGAGGATCTCGTCCGGCCGCACGCCGGTACGCTTCTCGATCTGTTCGAGCATCGGGGTCGACTCTCCCTGGTCGCTGCCCCGGTTGGTCACCACGACGCCGACGATGACGCGGGCCGCATCGGTGGTCGTGGCGAACTGCAGGTTGAAGGCGGGCCGAAACCCACCGTCGCCCATCTTCATCACCCGCGCGTCGGCATCGGTGCTCGAGGCACGAGGTGTCGTGTCCTTGGCACCGCTGCGCTTCTTGGTTTCGATCACCGCGGGAATCTGCTCCAAGGCGGCTTCCAGGCGCGCCAACCGGTCTTTGGCGCCCCGCTTGCGCGCCGCAGCGCGGCGCGCGGTGATGGCGGGGTCGGCCGCCTCTTGCGTCACCCGCTCCAGATGGGCACGAGCTTCGACCATCAACGCTTGCAGCGTTTGCTCGCTTCGGAAAGACGCGGCGCCCGCGCTGGCCCGCACCCGCGTTCCGTCCTGAGCGACACGGCTCAAGTCGACCAGATCCTGCTTCATCAGCAGCGCCAGCACCTGCGTGATCAGGGCGTTGAGAACGTCGCCCTCTTGGCTGCGAAAGTCCGTGAGCGTGTGATAGCCCACGTCGACTCCGCCGCAGATCCAGCGATAGGCTGCATGCAATCGCGTCAGTCGCGCGATCTCGCGGCCGCTGCCCTCGCCGTCGCTGGTCGCGTACACCCAGAGCGCCAGCAGAATCTTGGGGTCGATTGACGGCGCGCCCGCGACCTCGTCCCGGGCCTCGATCTGGGCATACAACGCGGACAGGTCAAGCCGGTCGACGACCGCCCAGATCGCGCGCGCCGGATGCTCCCCGGGCAGCGTCGCGTCGAGGTCGATGCGGCCCCACGTCACCTGCGAGCGCTCCGCTTGTAGAAGACGTGCGCCCCGTTTCGGGAAAGCCGGCGGCGGACGAACGGCAGGGGGAAGCGGAGGCAGCAGGGGGAACAGCGTGGGTGCGTGGTCCCCCGCGAGACCCTCGCCGGTAGGCATGCTCGAAGGCGGGTCGTCGTTAATCATGGTGTAGTGTGTACGTGTGCACTCAATGAATGAACAACGCAACAAAGAAACGAGAAAGCAGCAGCTTTCCTGCGCCATTCTTCATTCGAGCACTTCGCTCGACGCCTCGAACATCGCCACTGCCTCTCGTCCAAGATCAACACGCGAGCATCGGCAGCGCTTTTCGCCCAGGGGGTCGCTTCTTCGGTTTGGGCGCCGCCGCCCGGGTGGTGGAACCCGGAGGCCGGTACACGTCACGCGCAGAGACCCCGACGCACGCCGCCCGTCCCGCGCCGCTCCCGGATGTCGCGCGTCGCTCCCGGATGTCGCGCGTCGCCCCTTGGAAAACGGGCGCGGGCGCGTAGCACGCGGCGCGCCAGCAATTCTTGCTCACGCTCTCAGCTCGCGCGCCGCCGCGCGGTGCGCCCGGCGGAACCACGACTCCTCGAGGCCGCCTGGCACCTGCGCGCGCTCCTCGAGGCTCGCGACGCGGGTGGGCTCGGGACGGCTGGCGACGTTCATCGGCATGCTCATGACGGATCTCCCCGGCGCTCGGCCTGCGTGAGGTCGAGACATGGATGGCCGGGCGCGCGGGCAGGACGAGATCGGAAGCGCGACCCTGGTGCCCCGTGCACCTGGCCGCGTCCGAGCGTCGCGCGTCTGGCTGGCCTCCTAGATGCAGCCGCCCCGGGGAGCATTCACGCCGAGGTGACGGTGTGCGCGAAGGCTCACCACTCCGTGGGCAGGTAGTCCTTGAAGAACTGCCCCCACGCGTGCTTCCCGCTCTGGAGCCCCGCGAAGATGGGATCGCAGATCCGCGCGGCCCCGTCGACGATGTCGAGCGGCGGGT
>JANYAG010000303.1 GCA_025361465.1 Gemmatimonadota bacterium | reverse complement strand
CGCCGTGAACGCGAGCACCGATCCGATGATCGTGCTGGCCCGCAAGATCAATCCGCTGGCGACCAAGTACGCGATGCGCGCGGTCAAGCTCAACACCACCATCAGCGCCAACGTCCAGCTGGTCGGCCAGGCGATCTATGCGGCCTATGGCGAGAGCCTGCCGCCCGACGCGACGTTCACGCTGCGGATCAGCGATGGCCTGGTGCAGGGCTTCCCGTACAACGGCACGATTGCCCCGTTCAAGACCTCCTTCTTCGGCCTGTACGGTCGCAGCGCCGAGTTCGACAACCTCCCGCCGTTCAAGCTGCCGCCACGCTGGGAAGCGGCGCGCAATATCGTGGACATGACGACGCCGATGAACTTCGTGCTCACGGCCGACATCATCGGTGGGAACTCGGGCAGCCCGGTGATCAATCGTGCCGGGGAAGTGGTCGGATTGATCTTCGACGGCAATATCGAGAGCCTGCCGAATCGCTTCATCTTCACGGATGAAGTGGCCCGGTCGGTGGCCGTGCACAGCAAGGGAATCACCGAGGCGCTGCGCAAGGTGTACGGCGCCGCGCGGCTGGCCGACGAACTGGAGCTGGCGGCCAGAAAGCAGTAAGCGGAGCATGCGCCGGAATCCCGGTGCCGGAGGGCAAGTGGATCAGTCCGTTGAACTCCGGCACCGGGCGCAGACAACAGGCGAGGAGATCGCCAACAGCATCAGCCACGGCACCGGGTTCCTGGCTGCGCTGATCGCCCTGCCGGTGCTGATTGTCAGTGCATTGCGTCACGGGACTTCCGCCATGGTTGGCGCCGCCGTTTTCGGCGCCACCATGGCGTTGCTCTATCTCACCTCCACACTCTATCACGCCCTCCGTCCCAATCGCGCCAAGCGGGTGTTCCAGATCCTCGACCACGGGGCGATCTACCTGTTGATCGCCGGGACCTACACGCCCTTCACCCTCGGGATTCTCCGCGGACCGTTGGGCTGGACGCTGTTCGGGCTCGTCTGGGCTCTCGCGGTGGCGGGCATCGTGCTCAAGTCGATCGACGGCGTTCGACATCCCCGCCTGTCAACCGCCCTCTACCTTGGAATGGGCTGGCTGGTCCTGGCAGCCGCCAAGCCGCTTTGGCACGAGATGCCGCCGTGGGGACTGTTCTGGCTTGCGGCCGGCGGGGCTTCTTACACGGCAGGCGTCTGGTTCTACGCCGCCAGCCATCGGCACCGCTACGCGCACTTCGTCTGGCACCTTTTCGTGCTGGCGGGTTCTGTGTGTCATTTCGTTGCCGTGTGGCGCTACGCCGCCTGATCCGGTCCGGAGTTCCGTCGCCCGCGCTCACCCGGGACGCAATTGCGAAATTCGGTCGGGCCGGTATCGTTTGCCTGAGGCTGGTGGGTGTCTGCACCGGCCAGAATGCGAGGGACCGCGCGGGACTATCCGATCCAGGGGGAGCACAAGATGACCAAGAACATGGGTACTGCGGACCGAATCATCCGGATCCTGGTCGCACTGGTGATTGCAGGGCTCTGGTACGCGGGGAAGATCAGCGGGACGCTCGGGATCGTCTTGCTTGTCGTCGCGGTGATCTTCGTGGTCACCTCGTTCGTCAGTTGGTGCCCGGGCTACCTGCCATTCGGCTTCTCGACCCGTAAGGGCTCGGACGGCCCCTCGGCATAGCGGTCGGCTGGGACATCACGAACCGGTGCTGAGGCCGGGGCTGGACGGCCCCGGTCCGGAACCGTATCATGCCTCATAACGGGGACTGTTCCGGTCCCCTATTTCTCATCCCCGGAGACCTGACCCATGCCCAAGTACGTGATTGAGCGCGATATTCCCGGTGCCGGCAAACTGTCTCCCGCCGAGCTCAAGGGAATCAGCCAGACGTCGTGCGGAGTGCTCTCGAAGCTCGGACCACAGATTCAGTGGGTGCACAGTTACGTCACAGCCGACAAGATCTATTGTGTCTACAACGCCCCAAATGAAGCGATGGTGCGCGAGCACGCCGCTCAGGGTGGATTTCCGGCCAATCGTGTGTCGGCGGTCACCAGCATCATTGATCCGATTACTGCGGAGTAGCGACCGCACCAGAGGTCCCATGCGGCTCCTTCCCGGTCTCTTCCTCTCAATGGTGGTTGCCGTGCAGGCGGCCGCCCAGTTGCCCTCGGCAGACCATGCCGCCAAGCGCCAGCGGGTGCTCGATGCGCTCACGAGTGACGGGATCGTCTTCGTCGAGGGCACCGGCACCCAACCACGGACCGACCAGTCCTTCCTGCAGTCACGCGACTTCCAGGCGCTCACCGGGGTAATCCAGCCCGGCTCGGCGCTGGTACTCTGGAAGCAGGGGACGACCACCGGCCAGCGAGTGATCGTGCCGCCGAAGCCGGCCTACGCCTGGGAAGGGGAACAGATCGGACCCGAGGAGGCATCGCGGATGGTGGGGATTCCCGCGATCCCGGCCACGGCGCTGGCGGCATTTCTCGATTCACTGGGTGCCAAGAGCAGCAAGGTCTATCTCATCGGTCAGGACGCGGGTTGGCCCGGGCTCTCGGCGCAGTTGACACGCGTGCTCGGCGATTCGGGCGTGATTCGCGGCGGTGGACGCGGCGCCGGTGGTGGGCGCGGTGCAGCCGGAGCGGCCGGCCGAGGTGGTGCGGCTCCGGTGGCTCCGACTCCTCCTGCGAATGATCTGTCGGCCATCACCGTGGCAATCAATCAGGCACGGGCCAAGAAGTCCGATGCCGAGATCGGCCTGTTGAAGCGGGCAGCGGAGATCACGGTCGAGGGACACAAGGCCGCGATGCGAATGCTCTACCCCGGCGTGTACGAATTCGAGATTCGCGGTGTCTTCGAGGGGACGATCTTCCGGCTTGGCGCCGAGCGGGTCGGGTACGGATCGATCGTCGGCGCCGGGGCGAACGCGACATATCTGCATTACAGTGCCGACACCATGCAATCGAAAGCCGGCGACGCGGTCGTGATGGACGCTGCCGCCATCTATCGCGGCTATTCCGCCGACATCACCCGCACCTTCCCGGTGAGCGGGAGGTTCTCGCCTGAGCAGCGGGTCATTTACGACGCGGTACTGGCGGCGAACGATGCCGCAGCCGCCACCGTCAAGCCGGGCTCGACCCCGGCGCAGGCCAACGCGGCAGCGACCAGTGAATTGTGGAAGGGCTTGGTGAAGGCGGGGCTCGTTGATTCGGTCGGCGCGGTGTACGCGACACCGGACGCGCGGACCCCGACCGCACCCCAGTTGAGTCTCTTCTATTTCCACGGCTTGAGTCATGGCCTGGGACTCAACGTGCACGACCCGGTCTATCTCGAAAACGGTGCCTACGTCGTCAACTCGATCTTCACGATCGAGCCCGGGCTCTATGTCCGTCCCGCAACGCTGGGCATGGTGCCCGACGTGCCGGCCAATGCTGCGTTTCGCGCCCGCCTGATGAAGGCAATGCCGAAGTATTCCGGCATCGGCACGCGGATCGAGGACGACTACGTCGTCACGGCGACAGGCAGCAACTGCATCACCTGCGCGGCGCCGCGAAGCATCAAGGACGTCGAGGCGATCGCGGGGAAGAGTCCGATCCGGCGGTGATGTGCTTTACCGCTCCGGGCAGCGGGCGGGCATGTCGGCGGTAGGCGCGCGGGTGCTCTTCATCGGCAACAGTTACACCTCCGTGAACAACCTGCCCGAGCTGCTCTCAGGCTTGGCGACGGCCGGCAAGCACCGCATGGTTGTGGAGTTGATCGCCGTGGGTGGCGCCACCCTCGCCCAGCATCTTCAGTCCCCGTCAGTTCGCATTCAACTCGCAGCACAGCATTGGAACTACGTGGTGCTTCAGGAACAGAGCGTCGTTCCCGCGGTGGCAGTTGCCCGGACGGCGGGGATGTATCCCGCCATTCGGGTGTTGGTCAAGGACATTCGCGCCCAAGACGCGCGGCCGATCCTGTTGCTCACCTGGGGCCGTCGTGACGGGCTGCCGGAGTCGGGATACCATGACTACCGGACGATGCAGTCCGAGATTACGACCGGCTACCTGACCATTGCCGATGAGCTGGATGTGACCGTGGCGCCGGTGGGCGTGGCGTGGGTGACGGTGGTGCGAGAAGATCCCGGACTGGCGCTCTGGTTGGCCGATGGCAGTCACCCAAGCCTGACTGGGTCGTTCCTCGCTGCTTGCACGTTGTACGCCACGATCTACCACCAGAGCCCGGCGGGACTTCGCGTGCCGGAGGGCATCGCCAAGGATGTGGGGGATCGGCTTGAACTTCTTGCGGCAGGGACGGTGCTGGGCGATCCCACGATCTGGCACAACTGAGACGTTTTGGGCGCCTGGAGCCGCGAGCGGGATACCCCTCTTCCGATATCCGACTTGTTTTCTCCGGATTTGTGTTATGATCAATGACCCCCGTTTCTTCAGGAGAAGCCCCATGGTCCGCAATTCTCACCCCAGTCGTGTGGTCGTGCTGGCGGCACTTCTGGCCGCCTGTGCCAAGGAAGCTCCAACGCCGGTACCGATTGTTGAAGTGAAGGGCGAGTGCGCCGACGTGTACAAAGGCCAGGTGTGCACCTGGGCGCGGATGCAGGATACGACCCTGATCGACGTCGGTGCGACCGTGCCGATCACCAGTGTCGAGAACGCCCCGAAGGAACCGGACATGGCCTGGCCGCCGGTCGCGGTAGCCCGACTCAAGTTGCCCGCGGCTGCCCAGAAGCCGTCCGGGTTCACGGAACTCACCGTCTACTGGGAACCGACCGGGCACCCGCCCGGGCCCTACCTGACGCCACACTTCGACTTCCATTTCTATACCGTGGCCCCCGAGGAACAGGCTGCCATCGACTGCAAGGACAACGTGAAGCCGGAGGTGCTCGCGGCCGGGTACAGCCTGCCCGACCAGCCGTTGCCGCCCGACATGGCCAAGATGATCGGTGTCAGCACCCTGATCGGCATCTGCGTCCCCGGGATGGGGATGCACTCGCTGCCCACCGCCGAGCTTGAGAGCAAGGAACTGTTCAAGGGCAACATGGTGATCGGCTACTACCACGGGAAGAACGTCTTCATCGAGCCGATGCTGACGCGCGACCGGCTGCTGGAGAAGAAGGCCTTCGAGCTTCCAATTCCCACCGTCCCGGGGCAGGCCGGCATCTACCCGCGGAGCTGGAAGGCGGAGTACGATCCGCAGGCGCAGTCCTATCGCTTTGTCTTCACCGGGTTTGCGCCCGGCAAGTAGCCAGGGGCCCCCATTCTCGAATAGGGACTCGACAGATCCCGTTTACGGGCGTACGTTCGCTGAGGGCGAGCGTACGCCCGTCGAGTTGTTCACCCGCAATGGAGGTCGCATGAGACTTTCCTTCACCCGTCTTACCGTGGCACTCGCCTTTCTGGTTCCGGCGGTACTTGCCGCGCAGGCCGCTCCGGCTGCGCCCACCTTCAGGGTCCTGAGGATTTACCGAGAGACGGTAAAGCCCGGGAAGAACGACTCTCACGACGCGCATGAGAATGCCTGGGCCGGAGCCCTCGCCGCCGCCAAGGCACCCATCCCGATGCTCGCCGTGAAAGCGATGACGGGGGTGCCTGAGAATTGGTACCTGAGCGCCTTCCCAAGTTGGGGCGATGCCGAGAAGGCCGACAAGGAGTATGCAGCGAACGCCACATTCACCGGCATCGACAAGCAATTCTCCGCCAAGGAGGATGAGTACCTGAGCGACGGCCGGATGATGATCCTCACGATGCGGGATGACCTGAGTTACGGCGCGCCGGCCGACTTGTCCAGCGCCCGGTACTTCTCGGTGACGCGCATTTCGGTCCGGCCCGGGCACACCGGCGAGTACGAGGCGAACCGGAAGCTGGTCAAGGCCGCCCATGAGAGCATCAAGGCGCCCGACGGCTACTCGATGTGGGTTGCGGCCAGTGGTGCCCCGGCGGGCACCTATTTCATCATCAGCCCGCGGAAGTCACTCGCCGAGCTCGACCGGGACGCCCCGATTCACACCGGCGACGCCTACCTGGCTGCCCTGGGCGATTCCGTAGCCCGCAACAAGATGATGATGAACACTTCCGCCGCCGTCATCACCAGCCAGACCGACCTCTTCTCCTTTGCGCCGCAACAGAGCATCCCACCGGCCGAGTGGATCAAGGCCGACCCGGGTTACTGGAAGCACAAGGCTGCTCCAGTGAAGAAGACGCCGTAGCCCTGCTTCATGACGAAGAACAAGGCGGCCGCCCTCGTCGGGGGCGACCGCTTTGGCGTCCCGTATTAATACCGACTAGCGCAATTGGAATTCGGATCGTACACTCTTTTGATCCCTTAATATCCGACGACCCAGTAACGGTCGTCCGGAACGCACCCGAATCGTTGAGAGGTCCTTCAATGGCCATTCTCGTTCGACTTCGCGTTGTACTCGGCACCCTTGCAGTCCTGGTGGCGGCGGGTTCGCCGCTTGGCGCCCAGCAAGGCACCATCACCGGACGGATTACGGACAGTGCCACCCGAAAGCCGCTGCCGGGATCGAGCGTCCAGATCGTCCAGACTGGCAAGGTGGTGCTGGTTCGAGGTGACGGTCGCTACCTCGTCACCGAGGTGAGCCCCGGGAGCTACGACGTTCGCACCCTCGCGATCGGCTACAAGTCGGAGCGGAGGACCGTCGTGGTCAAGGCCAATGAAACCGTGGCACTCGACTTCGCCCTCACCGAGGCACCGTACGGCCTCGAGGAACTCGTGGTGACGGTGGCCGGCGCGCAGCGCCGCCTGGAAATCGGCAACAGCGTCAGCACGATCCGGGCGGACTCGCTCACGCAGACGCAGCCGATCGCCGACATGTCGCAACTCCTGCAGGCGCGTTCGGCCGGTGTGAGCGTGTTGCCGAGTTCAGGGACGTTGGGGGCCGGGAGCCGGATCCGCATCCGCGGAGCCAACTCGCTTTCGTTGTCCAACGAACCGGTTCTCTATGTCGACGGCATCAAGGTGAACACGAGTGCGTCGTCGAGTTCCTTGGGCACTGGTGGGCAGGCGCCGTCACGCCTGAACGATCTGAATCCTGACCAGATCGAGTCCATCGAACTGGTCAAGGGCCCGTCGGCAGCAACCCTCTACGGCACCGAAGCGGCGAACGGGGTCATTCGTGTCACCACGAAGCACGGCCTGGTGGGGCCGCCGCGCTGGCACGCGTATGTCGAGGGTGGCGGGCAGACCGATCCCAACAACTACCCGACCAACTACCGGATGGTCGGCCGCACCATCACGGGCGGGGCGCCCGGCGGATCGCTCCGCACCTGTAACCTGACCCAGTTCGCCTCGGGCGTGTGCACCCAGGAGAAGCTGCTCTCGACGAACATCCTGATGAACAAGACGCTCACCCCGATCGGCACCGGCAATTCGTTGACATACGGCGGCGACGTCACCGGTGGCACGGAGTCCGTCCAGTATTTCGTGTCCGGTCAGTACCTGGATCAGGTCGGCACGCTGGCACTGCCGGACACCGAGCGCACTCGGCTCCTTGCCGCGCGTGGCGTGAGCGAATTGCCGTCGAACGTGCTGCGGCCGAATACCAATCGACAGATTTCGTTCCGGACCAACTTGAGTGCGCAATTGAACAAGAACCTGGATATGCAGACCAACGTCGGGTACTCGAGCGGCAAGCTCCTGCTGCCGCAGAACGACAACAATGTGCTGGGGATCCTGCCAAGCGGCTACTTCGGCACCACGGACACGCTGGGGGTTGCGGGGGGGGGGTTCTTTGCTCCTGGCGAGATCTTCTCCCTGCTCCGGCAACAGGACATTGAGCGGTTCACGGGGAGCAGCCACCTGCAATGGCGGCCGCTGGGTTGGCTGTCCGGGAACGCGACCGTCGGCTATGATGTTGCCCAGCGCCTGGAAACGTCCTACGATCCGACTGGCCAGAGCCCGGCCTTCGGGACCACCAACCTGGGCAACAAGACCGATACCCGGACCGAACTGAAGACCTACAGCGTGCTTGCAGGGCTCAATGGCAACAACCGACTGACCCAGTCCCTGGCATTGCGCAGTGCCGTCGGCGTGTCCTACGGCCAGGATGTGTTTTACCAGAGCCAGGCGCAAGGGTCGCGGCTCTCCTTCGGCAGCAGCGACATCGACGGCGCGGCGATCCTCAATGCCAGCCAGACCACGACCACGACCATCCGAGTTGGCGCCTACACCGAGGAGACGCTGGCGTTCAAGGACCGGCTGTTTGCCACCGGGGCCGTGCGCATCGATGATGTCAGTTCCTTCGGCACCGCGTTCAAGGCCATCGCCTTCCCCAAGGCCAGTCTTTCCTGGGTCCTGTCCGACGACCCGCACTTCCCGAAGGGCAGCCCCCTCTCACTGTTCAGGGTCCGGGCTGCCTACGGGCAGTCCGGTGTGCAGCCGGGTGCGCTCGATGCCCTCACCTACCTCTCGCCCTCGACGTCCTCGATCAACAGCACCTCGACCAGCGCGGCCGTGTTCGGCAGTCTCGGTCTTGCCGGCCTCAAGCCGGAGCGCTCCGGCGAAGTGGAAGCCGGCATCGATGCGGGACTGTTCCACGGGAGGACCAATGTCGACCTGACGTACTACAGCAAGAAGACCACGGATGCACTGATCGCGCGTGTGCTGGCACCATCGCTTGGGGTGTCGTCCACCCGGTTCGAGAACCTCGGCTCGGTCACCAACAAGGGCGTCGAGTTGACGGTGAACACGTCGATCCTCAACCACCGCAACCTCGGGTACGACATCACGCTGACCGGCAGTACCACGAACAACAAGCTGGTCAGCCTGGGCGCCGGCATTCCCCCGGTCATCTCGGGCATCCAGCGCCATCAGGTGGGCTATCCGCTCGGCGGCTTCTGGGAGCGCCCGATCACGTCGTGGAATGACGCCAACAAGAACGGGATCATTGAGCTGAGCGAGATCGTGGTTGGCGATACCGCGGTGTACAAGGGCTCGTCCCAACCGACGAAGCAGGTGACGCTGAACCAGGTTCTCACCCTGTTCCACGGTCGCGTGCGGCTGGCGGGCCTGGTCGACTACCAAGGCGGCTTCTACCAGTACAACAGCACTGAGGAATTCCGCTGTACCTCAACGGGCAACAATTGCCAGGCGATGATGGATCCGTCCACCCCGCTTGACCTGCAAGCCCGGGCCGTGGCGCGGCGGTTCCACGGGAGTGCCACCAACTGGGGCTTCATCGAGAAGGCCGACTTTGCCAAGCTGCGCGAGATTTCCCTCACCTACAACCTGCCGGATCGCCTGGCCCAGGCGTTCCGTTCGCAACATGCGAGCCTCAGTGTCGCCGGGCGGAACTTGCACACCTGGACCAGCTACACCGGGGTTGACCCGGAGCTCAATCAGCTGGGACAGACCAGCTTCAACGGATTCGGCGTTCGCGATTTCCTGACGCAACCGCCCGTGCGGACGTTCATCGTCCGCGCGAACTTCACATTCTGACCGGAGCGAGCACATCATGACACACACACGACGCTTCCAACTTGCCCTGGTCGGGGTCCTCACGGCGGCTGCCTGTTCGCCCACCGACCTCCTCAAGGTCACCAATCCTGACATCATCGATCCGGCCGCGGCGGCGACGCCGGCCGGTGTGGCCGCGCTCTACGCCGGCGCCATCGGCGATTTCGAACGAGGCCTGATCGGGGATAACGGTGCCAACGAGAGCCTGCTGTTCATTTCGGGATCCATGTCGGATGAGCTGGCCAATTCCGAGACCTTTCCGACACGGATCGAGTACGATCACCGTGGCCCGATCGACACCAAGAACAGCAACTTGCTGACGGCATTCCGGCGGCTTCACCGCGCCCGGCGCTCAGCCGAGGTGGCGGCCGAGGCGATCAAGAAGGTCGCCACGGCGCCGCTGACGGATGCACGCATCGCCGAGATGTACGCCCTGGCCGGTTTCAGCTACATCGGACTGGCAGAGAACTACTGCAACGGGATGCCCGTGAGCACGGCGAGCCTGGACGGCACGTTGACCTTCGGCGATCCGCTCACGACGACGCAGATCTTCACGCTCGCGATCAATCGCTTCGACTCGGCCCTCGCCTACCCCGCCAATGCGACGGTGACCAGCCTGGCGAAGATCGGCAAGGCCCGGGCCCTGCTCGACCTCAATCAGCCGGCGGCCGCAGCGGCCGCGGTCGCTGGCGTGGCGACCACCTTCGTGTACAACGCGTCGTTCAACCTCGCGGTCACCGGGCAGAACAACCCGGTCTACGCGTTCGTGAACCAGAACAAGCGCTTCACCGTCGCGAATCTCGATGGTGGCAATGGGCTCAACTTCCGGACCGCCCTGGATCCGCGAGTGCCCTGGGCGCGGGTGCCTGCGACGAACAAGGGGTTCGACAACGCGACGCCGCAGAACGACCAGGGGAAGTACACCAACGAATCGGCGTCGATTCCCGTCGCGACCGGGGTCGAAGCCCGGCTGATCGAAGCGGAGGCCGCCCTCGCGGTCAACGACGCCCCGACCTGGCTCAGTGCGCTGAACACCTTGCGGGCCACTGCGCCAGTCCCGAAGGTGTTCCCGGCGGTGTTCCCGGCCGCGAATTCCGCCACCGGGCTCCTTCCCGGCTTCAACCCCCTCACGCCCCTCATCGATCCGGGCGACCAGCCGTCACGGGTCGACCTGATGTTCCGCGAGCGCGCCTTCTGGCTCTACCTCACCGGTCATCGGCTCGGCGACCTGCGCCGGCTGGTGCGGCAGTACGGCCGGACCATTGATGCCACCTTCCCGGGCGGCGGCGGGGCGCAGTACATCGTGGATGGCAACCCGAAGGGTGGCATCTTCGGCAACGAGGTGAACCTGCCGATTCCGTTTGACGAGACGAACAACCCGAAGTTCGCGTCGTGTACCGACCGGAATCCATAGCACGGTGACCACCAAACGCACGAGGCGGGGGGAGTGATCCCCCCGCCTCGTGGCGCAACCGGGCCAGACTATCTCAGCGTCTTCCGCGGCAACCGCTCGTTGGCCATCGCCGCGTGCCAGGCATATGAAGCCATGATGACGGCGTTCTTCATCAGGTCCTCGCCCTGGATGGCATCATAGAAATCCATGTTGGTGTGCCCGCCGGTCCCCGGGATGTGATCCTGGAGGAACTGGATGCCGGGGAGGCCGGCGTTGTCGAACGGCACATGATCGGTGCTGCCAACGCTCTGGTTGCTCACCGTGGTCATGCCCATGTCGCGGAAGGGCTCCATCCACGCGGTGAGCATCGCCCGGGCATTCTCATTGCCCTGCAGGTAGATGCCGCGGTACTGCCCCGCGCCGTAGTCCTGGTTGAAATAGACCGAGAGCTTCTCGTATTCGGGCTTGACGCCGCTGGAATCCTTCGGGCTGCCGAAGTGCTTCTTGACGTAGGCGGTCGAACCGAAGAGCCCTTCCTCCTCGCCGCTCCAGAGAGCAATGCGGATGGTCCGGCGCGGCTTGGCGCCGATGGCTTTGAGGATCCGCATCGCTTCGAGGGCCACCGCGACACCGGAGGTGTTGTCACTGGCGTTGGGCGAGGCGTGCCAGGTATCGAAGTGCGCGCCGATCATCACGACCTGGTCCTTGAGGTCGCTGCCGGGGATCTCACCGACGATGTTCGACACCTTCTCGACCGTGTCGCCGATGCGGTTGCGGACCTCGACCTCGACCTTGACGGGGATGTCACGCTTGAGGATGCGATACATCCGGTTGTAGTGCTCCGGCGTGACCGCCACGATCGGTGGGTAGGCAAGGTCACCGGCGCGCGACCACTGGTCGTTGCGTGACCCGGGGCGCGAGTAGCCGCGCACCGCGCCGAGCCAGCCGCTCTCGCATTGCAGGATGACCGCCACGCCCTCGGCCTGATAGAAGGCCAGCTTCTCGTCGGTGGTGAGCAGGTCGGGGTTCCGCGCCGCCCGCGGCGCGGCCGCGCGGACCGGAGTGATCACCGTCTGCTCGAGCGCCTTGAGTTGCTCGTCGGTGAGGCGCGGCACGCCGTTGGCCAGCGCCGCGAGGTCGATCGGCGCCGGCGGCGTGATCAGCACCGCCTTGCCCTTGAGGGTGCCACGGTACTTCTCGAGATCGGCCTTCACCTGGAGGTCGAGGATCACCGCGTTCAGCACCTGCTTGCCGTCGGTGCCGCGCGTGTGGGCGATGGGGTAGCCGACCATCGGCGTGTAGTCTGGCTCCAGCATGTGAAGCGAGACATACTCATTGTCCCACGTCACGCCGAAGTCCATGTACGGTTCGGCGGCCACGTTGACCAGCCCGATCCGGGTCAGTTCGCCCTGGAGCCACTTCTGTCCCCGCTTCATGTCCTCCGAGAGCGTGAGCCGGGCTCCCAGCACGTCGGTCATGTAACTCTCGTACTCCATCACCTTGGAGTGCTGCAGTCCCTCTTCGCGAATCTTCGCCACCATCGGCCAGTCCACCGAGATCGGATCACTGGTCACGGCGGCGGTCAGGAGGAGGAGCAGGGCGGTGGCGAACGCCTTGAATCGGGTTGGCATGGAGCGTCATCCTCGGACGGGAGGGAAGGGCAAGGCATCAGGTCACGGGGGAAGCTGAACGGTGAACGGTGAAAGGTGAATCGTGCACGTCGAAAGCGGAATAGGGAGCGCCCCCCGATACCCCTATATTTGAGGGGTCCGGCATGACCTCCCCCGGTGCTCGCCCGGACAGCAGGAGCTCCAGGAATGGCACTCCCCACGGCCTTCGCCCCCGCCGAGCGCGCCTCCCAGGATGAGGTGCTTCGTCAGCACGACAAGCTGGTGGCGCTCTTCTTCGTGCACTCGGTGCTCGACGCCGTGCCGAACATGTCGGTGGTGCTCAACGAGCATCGGCAGATCGTCTTCGCCAACCGCGCGTTCAGGGCGTTTATCGGTGACAATGGCGCCGAGGTCCTCGGGCGCCGCCCCGGCGAGATCGTCGGCTGCATCCGGTCACGCCTGACCGAGGGAGGGTGCGGTACCACGCCCTTCTGCCGGACGTGCGGTGCGGTGAACGCCATCCTGAACAGTCAGCGGTTGCGAGCGCTGGACATTCAGGAGTGCCGGATGATCGTCGGGGAGGAGGGCACGAACGAAACCGCCCTCGATCTCAGGATCTGGTCCCATCCGCTCGAGATGCTGGGCGAGACGCTGACGGTCTTCTCCATGCTGGATATCAGCGACGAAAAGCGGCGCGAGGCGCTGGAGTTGATCTTCTTCCACGACGTGCTCAACACGGCCGGCAGCGTCAAGGGACTGGCGGACCTGATGAACGATCCGGGCATGCCGGAGACGGGATTGCGGGAAGTTGCGGGGATGGTCGGCGATTCGGCCGGTCGGCTGGTCGAGGAGATCAGTGCACAGCGGGCGCTCAGTGCCGCCGAAATGGGCGAACTGAAGGTCTCACCCCAGGAAGTGCACTCGCTGGAACTGCTGGACCAGATGGTCCGCCAGTTTCATTCGAACAGCATCGTCTGGGGCAAGGCGGTGGTGGTGGATGCGGCCACCGAGGCGTGTGACCTGGTGTCGGATCCCCTGCTGCTGCGGCGGGTGCTGACCAACCTGGTGAAGAACGCCCTGGAGGCGGTGACCCCTGGGGCGACCGTGACCCTCGGTTCGCATCGGGATGGCGAATGGGTCTGCTTCACGGTGCACAATGCAGTGGTCATTCCGCTGGTGGTGCAGGCCCAGATCTTCACCCGCTCGTTTTCGACCAAGGGGAACGGCCGCGGGTTGGGCACCTACAGCATCAAGCTGATCACCGAGAAGTACCTGGGTGGACAGGTGTCGTTTGTTTCGACCGAAGCCGAGGGCACCTGCTTTACGGCACGCTACCCCGGTCCGACTACGCCAGCCGACTTTCCCCGCTCGCGGCCGCAATAAAGGCGTCGAAGAGCCGCCCGGTTGGCGGCTCGCCATGCGAATACATCTCGGGGTGCCATTGCACGCCGACCACGAAATGGTCCTCCGTTCCCTCGGCCGCCTCGATCAGGCCGTCCGGCGCGGTCGCGGTGGCGACCAGGCGCGAGGAGAGATCGCGAATGCCCTGATGGTGCATCGAGTTCACGGGCACCGCGCCGCCGCCCATTGCGGCGCCAAGGCGGGAATCGACGCGAATCTCGACTGGATGGGCCAGGTGGTCGCGCGCAAAGCCGGCGGTGGGGTAGTAATCGTGCTTGATGGAACCGGTCCGTTCATCGGCGAGGTCCTGCCAGAGGGTTCCCCCCAGCGCCACGTTCAGCACCTGCAAGCCGCGGCAGAGGCCGAGAAACGGCTTGCCTTCCTTCACCGCCCAGCGCGTCATCACCATTTCGGCGGTATCGCGGGCCGGGTCGAGCCGGCCAAGGGAAGTGTGACGATCGGAACGATAGAAGGCCGGGTCGATGTCGACGCCGCCGGGCACGAGGACGCCATCGAGTCGCTCGAAGATCTCCCGCAGCGTGGCGGGGTCTTCGGCGAGCAGGGGGATGAGGACCGGTACCCCGCCGGCCGCCATGACGGCGTGCACGTAGCGCTGGTTCATCACCCACGACACGGGGAGTTCTTCCGGAATCCCCGCGATCGCGTGCAGCGTCTGCGTGGTCACCCCGATCAATGGCCGCCGACTTCCCATCAAATGACTCCCGCTGCGGTTTCCCGGACCAGTCGGTCCACCACGGCCTTCAGGTCCCCGGTCTCCCGGTACGTCTCCAGCTGCCGGTCGGCACTGGTTCCCTCGGCGAGAATGCGGTAGGCGTACCCCACCTCGTCGCGGCTGCCAAGGTCGTCCACCACGTCGCCAAGGAACCACTCCAGCAGTTCACGCACCAGCTCGCGCGCGGGCAGTTCGATGCCGCGGCCGAGGTCGATCATCTTGCCGTCGAGGCCGTAGCGGGCGACCCGCCACTTGTTCTCCTCGATCAGGCTCGGCGAATACTGCCGGAACGTCAGGTTGTCGCGCCGGAGTTTCCAGAGCTTGGCAATGATCGCCTGGAAGATCGCCGCGATGCACACGGCCTCATCCACCCGGGTGCAGACATCACAGAGCCGGAATTCGAGGGTGGGGAACTTATGGTGAGGACGCACGTCCCACCAGAGCTTGCTGGCGTCCGGGATCGACCCGGTGGCGACCATGACATCGACAAACTCGGTGTAGTCGGACCACGACGTCATGGTGCGCGGGATGCCGGTCCGGGGGAACGAACGGAACACCACGCTGCGATACGACTTGAGGCCGGTGTTGCGGCCCATCCAGAAGGGCGAAGACGTTGACAGCGCAAAGACATGCGGCATGAAGTAGCGGCAGACATTCATGGCGTCGATGCGGAAGTCCGGATCCTCGATGCCGATGTGCACGTGGGTCCCGAAGATCAGCAGCGCCTGCGCCAGCTCCTGCAGGTCTTCCTTGACGCCGATATAGCGCTCGAGCGGCGTGATTTCCTGCTCGGTCCACGAGGAGAAGGGATGCGTTCCAGCGGCGGCGATGACGAGGCCGTTGGTCGCGGCGAGGTCCATCACCATGCGGCGCAGCCGGATCAGCTCCGCCTTCGCCTCGGCCGGGGTGTGACAGATCCTGGTGCCGATCTCGACCATCGACTGGTGCAGTTCGGGCTTGATCTCGCCGAGCAGCACGGAGTCGTGCTCGAGGATTTCGGTGATATAGCTGCGCAACTCGCGCGTGTTGGGGTCGATGATCTGGTACTCTTCCTCGATCCCGATCGTCAATGAGGGTGGTTTCATCTCGGTTCCACGACGAAAGTGGGTACGGTGGACCCGCCGCCCGCGGTGACATTCACCAGCGTCGAGGTCGAGATCCGCGTCAGCATGCCAGCCATCCAGGCGCCGTCCCAGCAGAACGGCGCCGAATCGACGATCCGGTCCTCGAAGACGAGCCGGCCATCGGCGAGCGCGGGGAACGATTCCTTCGGCAGCGCGATCCGGCGCTGGACGATATGGGGCTCCCGCAGTGCCCGGCCGACGGCCGCATCCCACGCGGCCCGATCCACCTCCCAGCCGAGCACGATGCCGGCCCCGCCGTAGTCGTCGTTGGGCTTGAGGACGAGGTCGCCCTGATGCTCGCGCAGCCATGGCACCAGATCCACGGCAGCGCCGTCCACCTCGGTGCGCCGTTCCTCGACCACGCGGGTCCAGGGGACATGCCGGGCGATGGCCGCGAACTGTTCGTTGGTGAAGTAGCGACGGTTCCGCTCGTCGGAGAGGACCGCGAGCGAGGCCTTCTTGTGCAGCGGCTTGCAGGAGAACGGGTTGACCATGCACACCGCGCCCTCGACCACGGCGCGCACCATCGGGTGCGACAGTCCCTCCCGCTCGACCAGTTCATGGATCAGGACGCGCTTGTAGATGAGGTCGATCACGGTGCCGTCGGCGTCGCGGAGCTTCCCGCGCTCATAGCGGAGCGCCTGCGGCGTGGTGATGACGCAGCGACATCCCATCGACTCGAAGTAGTCGCGCGACAGGAGGAACTCGGACAGCGTCGGCACATCGCCCCAGTCGACGATGGCGATGACGGGGAGCGTGCGGACGCCGCGGAACCGGTGCCAGCTCTCGAGCAGCGTGTTGAGCAGGTGACCCCGACCCGGCAGCGGGCGCACGGTCCACTGCCGGGCGAAAGCCCGCATGGCCGGCACGGCCTGGAAGAGATCGCTCAAGGCATCGCAATAGGCGGTGCCGGCAGGAGTCTCGCCGTTGTACTCGGTCAGCCACGGGACGCCGCTCTCGGGGTCAATGAAGGTGTCGAGGCGCGAAAGCGGCGAGAGCACGTGGAGCCGCGGGGCGGACTCGAGCAGCGTCACCTCCCAGTCGGCGAGGCGAAACTGCTGCCGAAAGACGGGATCGGCCAGCGCCGCTTCGCCAATCACGCGGAACGCGCCGAGCATCTGATCGGAGGCCACCCGCAGGGCCTCGTACTGCTCGAGACCCAGGAAACGCGGCCGGATGACGGTGCAGAGCGGCCGGTCCCCGAACGTCAGGCCCCGTTCCCGCTGGCGTGCGGCGAGCCATTCGCCCGACTCGACCCCGATCCCGTCGGCGAGCCCGTCGTGCCACGCCGCGACCGGATCGGGGGTCACGCGTTTCCGGCGAACAGGTCCGCGGCGGTCGGCCGTGGGGCGACCTTCGGCGCCAGGGCCAGGTCGATGCTGACGTCGGCCATGGTCTTCACCGCCCACTCGAAATAGGTCGGTGTCAGCGAGTTGAGGTCGAAATCCGGCGCCGGGTTCATGAAGTCGATGGCGTACGGCACACCGTCACGCACGGCCCACTCGACGGAGTTCATGTCGTACCCGAGCGCGCGCACCAGGTGCAGCGACTCGTCGATGATCTGCTGTCGCAGCCCCATCGGCAGGAAGTCATCGCCGACGTGGTAGGTGCGTTCCTTGGGGTCGTACTTGATGGGCATGACATGCTTGCGGCCGATACAGATACAGCGGACGAAGTGCTGCCACTCGATGAATTCCTGCACGATCATCGTCAGCAGTCCCGAGTGATCATAGTAGTGCAGCAACTCGTCGAGCGAATGGCAGACATAGACATCGCGCCAGCCGCCGCCGTGGGCATCCTTGAGGATGCAGGGCAACCCGACGTGCTGGACCACCGCCTGCCAGTCGAGCGGGTAGATCAGGTTGCGCAGCGACTCGTCGGGCTTGATCCCCGGGACATACGCCTTGTTGGGCAGGACGATCGTCTTCGGACTGCGGATGCCATTCGCCTCGGCCAGGTTGGCCCCGAAGAACTTGTCGTCGGCCGTCCACATGAAGGGATTGTTGATCACCTTCACGCCCTGGAGCGCCGCCTGCTTGAGCCAGGTCCGGTAGAACGGCACCTCGTGCGAGATCCGGTCGATCACGACATCGTAGCCGCTCAGGTGGTCAAGCGGCTGCGCGCCAAGCAGGATGAAGTCCGCGGTCACGCCGGCCTGGCGTCCGTTGACCTCGTCGATGAATGCCGGCGGCCACGACCACTCACGGCCAACCAGGATTCCGATGCGCCGTTCGGCGCGTTTCACTGTCGCATGTGCCATAGGTCCCTCAGTCGTGTCCACCGAGATACAACTGCAGCATCGATTGCCAGTCCGGCCAGTCGTGCGCCCACCCGTCCCAGACCCGGAGGGCATTGCCGATACCCCGTTCCCACAGCGTGGCGGAGAACGCCGCGTTGCCGGCGCAGAGCCCATCGTCGCGGCCGACCGCGAGCAGGATGTCCATCTGGCGGAACGCCGCCAGGCGGTCGAGGTCATGCTCGTGCCGCATGAAATCGGCGGGATTGTGCAAGTAGATCAAATCGTCGGACACCCCGCCGGTGAACCGCGTGATGTCGACCAACCCGCTCATCGAGAGCACCCGAGTGGTCCACTCCGGGTAGCGGCAACCAAAGTTGATCGCGTGGTAGCCGCCAAACGAGGCGCCCGTCGTGATGAGCACGGGATCGTCATTGATGTCGAGGGAGAACGGCAGCACTTCGTCGCGCAGGTACGCGTCATAGCGATCCTGCCATTCCGCGCGCGCATGGGGCGTCGCCGCCTCGTCGTACCAGCTCAGTGCGTCAACGCTCGGTACGCACCAGAACTGGAACTCCCCGGCCACGATGCGCGACCGCACCGCCGCGAACATCCCCCGGTCTTCCCATTCATGGTTGGTGCCCTGGGACGTGGGGAAGACCAGCACTCGCGCGCCGGCGTGGCCGTGGACAATGACCTCCATGGGGCGCCCCAGCAGGGCGTCGCTTTCCCACGAATGCGCGGTCCGCTGCCACATGAAAGTGCTGTCCTGGTTGCCTGGGGGATCTCCTAACCTACCGCCGGGTGGGGGGTTAGGGGGAGGCCGCGGCGGGAGGATCGGAGCGCGAGTCGAGGGGAGGGACCGACCATCCCGCTCGGCGCTTCGCGATGGCCTACCATGACGTAAGTATATGCTTGCATACATCCGTACCTCTCCCTATTCTTCCCGCCCCATGGCCACCCGCGACTTCCTCCTGGACGTGACCGCCCGGCTTTATGCCGAGCACGGCTGGCGTGGCACCACGACGCGCCGGATCGCCGAAGCCGCCGGGGTCAACGAAGTCACGATCTTCCGGCGCTTCGGTTCGAAGGACGCCCTGCTGCTCGAATCGATCAAGGCGGCCTCGCAAGAATCCCACGCCCATCCCCTTCCTGACATCCCGACCGATCCGGCCGCCGAACTTGGCGCGTGGGCCAAAACCCATCACATGCTGATCAGCGAGAAGCGCGGGATCATTCGTGCCTGTCTGGCGGAGTGGGAAGAGCGGCCGGAACTGGCGCCGGTGGCGTGCCAGGGTGCGATGAGTTCGTTCGCCGACGTGGTGCGATACCTGAAGGTGGCGCGCGAGCGGCAGTTGATCGGGCCCGAGGGTTCGATCGAAGCGGCCAGTGTCATGCTGCTGAACACCCTCTTTCTGGATGCGATGATCCGGGAGGTGATACCGCAAGTGCACCCGCACTCGGTGGAAGACTCCCTGGAGATGTTTGTCGATCTGACGTTGCGGAGCCTGGCAGTGAAGGAGGAACGATGAAGGTGTATCTGGTTGCGGTGTGCGCCGCATTGCTCGGGTCGTCGCTGGCAGCCCAGTCGGCCGTGCCGCCCCCTGCTCCTGGTGCCCAGGGGTGTGCGACCATCGCCACGCGCGGCCTCGTCGCGGTGGGGAGCGACTCCGCCTGTCTCAGCCTCGATGAGGCGGTCGCCAGGGCAATCGCCCAGAATCCTGGGATGAAGCTGGCGCGATCCAACGCCGAGCTGGCCGACGCCACCGTCCGGGCGACCTTGTCCACCGGGTATCCCAAGATCGATGGCAACGTCTCCTACACTCGCACCTTTGCATCCCCATACAGCATCAGCAAGTCGGGTGGGGATACCACATCCAAGTTCAATCCGGACACGACGGCCTCGCTGGCGGACCGGGTGCGGTACCTGGAGAAAAATTCCAACCTCGATTTCGGCTCGCTCTTTGGTTCCCTCCCGTTCGGCCAGGCCAATGCCTACACGCTGTCGCTGACCGGAACGCAAACGCTGTACTCTGGCGGGAAAGGCGGGGCCCTGGGACGGATGGCCACGGCCTACCGCGACGCGGCCCAGCTGCAGTTCGAGGAACAAGCCGCCGCTACCGAGTTCGCCGTGAAGCAGGCCTACTACGGCGCCCTGCTGGCGCAATCGGTGGAATCCATCGCCATGGCGTCGGTGGAACAGGCGACCGCGTTCCTCAAACAGGTCCGGATGCTGTTTGATGCAGGGAAGGCCTCCGACCTGGAGACGATGCGCGCAGAAGTGGCGCTCGACAATCTGCGGCCGCAATTGGTGCAGGCGCAGAACGCGGCGTCGCTGGCGACGCTGCAACTCAAGCGACTGCTGGACCTCCCCATGGAGCTGCCACTCCGCCTTACCACGCCGCTCGCGGTGTCCCCTTCGGCGCGGGTGAGCGACGTCGCCGTGGCACCGGCCGCCGCGCTGGAACAGCGCCCCTCGTTGCAGGCGCAGGAGCGGCAAGTGTCCATCCAGACGGACCAATTGATCGTTACTCGCGCGGCGCACCGGCCGCGTCTCGAGCTCCAGATGGCGTATGGCAAGCTGCTCTATCCGGCCAAGGTGTTCGACTTCGGCAGTGAAACCTGGCGCACCAACTGGACCAGCACGCTGTCGCTGTCCGTTCCGCTCTTCGCGGGATTCAGCAAGGCGGCGGACATGGACAAGGCCCGCGTCAACCTCGAAATGGACCAGACTCGGCTGACCGACCTCAAGGCGTCGGTTCGTGTCGAGTACCAGCAGGCCCTCGGGGAACAGAGCCGCGCGGCCAGCTCGATCGCGGCCCGCCAGCGCACCGTCGATCAGGCCCAGCGGGTGCATGACCTCACGGTCCTGCGGTTCGCGAACGGCCTGTCCACCCAACTGGAGGTGGCGGATGCCCGGCTCGGTCTCCTCCAGGCGCGCATGAACTTGGCGCAGGCGACCGCCGACGTGCTTCTCGCCGAGGCGCAAGTTGCGCGCGCCCTCGGACGCTCCAGTGCGCCCCGGAGCATTGCCCGATGATCACCACCTTCGCATTCACCGTCTCCCCTTCGGAAGATTCCGTCATGCGGCTCCGCATCGCAGGCCCGTTTCGTACGCCGGTTCTCACCACGCTGGGCCTCGCCTTGGCGCTGGTGTCCTGCGGCCGTTCCCAGAAACCCGATCCAGCCCGGGATTCGCTGGCGCTGGGGACGAACGCGCCGCTGATGCTCGGCCCTGCCGACGTGGCCCTGGTGACGGAGTCGAGCGTCTCGGGCGGGGTGCAGATCGCCGGCCCGCTCGACCCCGCGGTGACCGTCGAGATCAAGGCGCAGATCGATGGCGCCCTGAATCGCCTCCGCATCGATCGCGGCTCGCCCGTCATCAGTGGACAGTCGCTGGCCACGATCGAAGGTGCCGGGCTCCAGAGCGCCGCCGCCGCCGCCAAGGCAGCGATCGCTTCCGCCCAGGCTGACCAGGCCGTCGCCGACCAGAACTACACCGCCGCGCAGAAACTCTATGCGGCCGGCGCGATCTCGCAGGTCGACCTGAAGACGGCGGCGGCGCAGCAGCAGGGAGCCGCGGCACGGCTGGAGAACGCCCGGACCCAGGCCGCGATCGCGGAGGAGAATCTCAAGTATGCCGATGTGGTTTCGCCAATCACCGGGTCGGTGAGTGCCCGGGTTGTCGAGGGAGGACAGGCCGTCCGCAAGGGGGATCAGCTCTTCACGGTGGTGGACACCCGGCTCCTCGAGCTGAAGGGGCGGATTGGGGTGGACGACGCGGTCGGGGTGCGCGTCGGGCAGAAAGTCACCTTCACGCTCGATGCCTTGCCGGGCCGGAGTTTCGACGGTCGCGTCGCGCGCATCGATCCCCTCGCCGACCCTGGTACCCGGCAGGTGGGTGTGTACGCGCAATTGCAGAACGGCGACCATTTCCTCGTGGCGGGGCAATACGCCCATGGCCGGATCGCCCTTGGTGGCGCGAAGGCGCAGGGGCTCGCGGTGCCCTCCAGTGCGGTGCGCACGGGCGAGGACGGCAGCCACTCGGTCCTGGTGGTCCGCGATGCCCGCGTGAACAAGCGTACGGTGGAAATCGGCCTGGTCGATGAGGTGCACGGGATGACCGAGGTCACCAAGGGGCTGCAGAAGGGCGAGCAGGTGATCGCCGGAACGGCCGTGATTGCCGATGGGGCCATGGTGAAGCTCCCAGCCAGCCCCTCCGGGAAGCCGAAGTGATGCCCGACCTCCAGCTGAAGGGCCTCAGCGGCGTCGCCATTCGCCGGCCGGTCTTCACCACGATGGCGATGCTGCTGCTGGTGACGCTCGGCATCTTCTCCTATCGGAAGCTGCCGATCGACCAGTACCCTGACGTCTCGATCCCGATGGTGATGGTGCGGTCTGCCTATCCGGGCGCGTCGGCCGAAACCGTCGAGCGTGAAGTCACCCGCAAGATGGAAGAGGCCTTCAACCCCGTGCGTGGCGTGAAGCGCGTGACGTCGACTTCCCTCGAGGGCGTCTCGCAGGTGGTGGTCGAATTCAATCTCGGCCGCTCGGTGGACATCGCGGCAGCGGACATTCGCGCCAAGATCGACGGAATCCGGCCCACCCTGCCGCAGGACCTGAAACAGCCGGTCGTCCAGACGCTGGATCCTTCGGCGGAACCGATTCTGTCGCTGGCCCTGAATTCCAGCAGCCTCTCTTCCGTCGCCCTGACGATGCTCGCCGATGAGACCATCGCACGCCGCCTGGAGTCCGTGACGGGTGTCGGCGAGGTGCGGATCTCGGGCGGGACGGCGCGCCAGGTGAAGGTCTACATCCAGCCACCCCGCATGGAGGCGCTGGGCATCACGATGCCCGAAGTGATGGCCGCCCTGCGCCAGCAGAATCTCGAAGTCCCGGCCGGCCGCCTGGAACGGGGCATCGGCGAGCGACTCGTGCGGGTGACCGGGCGGATTACCGACCCGAAGCAGTTCGGCCAGGTGATCGTGAGCACGCGGAGCGGTCATCCCGTGCGGCTGAGCGATGTCGCCAGGGTCGAGGAGGGCGCCGAAGAGGTGCGTTCGGTCGCGACCGTCAACGGCGAACGGGCCATCGGCGTCGACATCCTCAAGGTGTCCGGGGGCAATACGGTCGATGTGGCGGATGGGGTCAACGCCGCGGTGGTCAAGCTGAATGCCGAACTGCCGAAGGGGACCACCCTCTCGGTCGTCCGTGACAATTCCGTCATGATCCGGAATTCGGTCAACGACGTCATTCACGAATTGCTCATCGGTGCGTTGCTCACGGTCCTGATCGTGATGCTCTTCCTGAATGACTGGAAGGCCACGTCGATCACCGCGCTCGCACTGCCCGTCTCGGTCATCTCGGCGTTCATCCTGATCGGCGCGCTCGGGTTCACGATCAACGTGCTCACCCTGATGGCGCTGTCGCTTTCCATCGGCATCCTGATCGATGACGCCATCGTCGTCGTGGAGAACATCGTCCGGCATCGAGAGCAGGGCGAAGATCACTTCACCGCGGCCGCCTGGGGTACCACGGAAATCATCCTCGCGGTGCTCGCGACCACCTTCTCGATCGTGGCCGTGTTCGTGCCGGTGGCGTTCATGGGCGGGATCATCGGGCGGTTCTTCTTCCAGTTCGGGCTGACCGTGGCCTGGGCGGTGCTGGTCTCGCTGATCGTCTCTTTCACGATGACCCCGATGTTGAGCGCGTGGTGGGGCGTGAATCCGCACGACCGGGCCAGCCATGAGGGCAATGCCATTACCCGGGCGCTTGCCGCCTTCAATCGGGGTTTTGATCGGGTCGGCGAACGCTATCGCGGGATCATCTCGTGGGCGCTGGGTCACCGGATCCTGACACTGTCGATCGCCACGGGGGTCTTCCTGCTGTCGATGCTGCTCGCCGGCCGGGTCGGTGGCGGCTTCATGCCGGAGTCCGACAGCTCCGAATTCGTGATCCTGTTCGAAACGCCCGAGGGCTCCTCCCTCAGCTACACCGCGGCCAAGGCAACCGAGATGGAGAAGGGCCTGCGCGCGCGGCCCGAGGTCACGCTGGTGTACACCACCATCGGATCGGGCGCGACGGGCAAGGTTTCGGGTGGACAGATGTACGTCAAGCTGGTGCCTTCCCATGATCGCAAGCTGACACAGGCGCAGATGATCCTGGAGGCGCGGAAGGTCGTCAAGCAATATTTCGGGGTGCGGACCCAGACGCTGGTTGCGGGTGGAATGGGCGGACCGAAAGCGCCACTCGCGGTGGAAGTCCGCGGGCCGGATATCGCCGTGCTGAAGCGGCTTTCGGAGACGCTGCTCAGCAGGATCGAGGCGATTCCCGGCATCGTCGATACCCGGTCCTCGCTGGGGGATCCCAAGCCGGAACTCCGGATCAATCTCGACCGTGATGTGGCGAACCGGGTGGGCCTTGATGTCGCCCAGGTCTCCAATTCAGTGCGGCCGCTGCTGGCGGGCGAGGTGGCGACCCGGTGGGAAGATCCCACCGGCGAGGAGCGCGACGTCTTCGTCCAGCTTGCGCCGGAACTGCGGCAATCCGTGGAAGACGTCGCGGCGCTTCCCATGCCCACCCTGGGCCGCGGGGCCAGCGGAACCGCGACCATTGCGCTGCGGGACGTGGCCAAGCTCGACCTCGGCGCCGCCCCGGCGACGATCGATCGCAAGGCGTTGCAGCGGATCGTGACGATCGGTGCCTCCACGGCGCCCGGCCTTTCGATTTCCGGCGCCTCCGCCCTGATCCAGGCGCAGGTGGACAGCACCACGCTTCCCCCGGGGTACTCCGTCGCGCTGGGTGGCGAGACGGAGATGATGGTGGAAACCGTCGGCTACGTCGTCGAGTCGATCGTGCTGGCAATCGTCCTCATCTTCCTGATCCTGGCGTCACAGTTCGAGTCCTTCACGCAGCCGTTTGCCATCATGCTCTCGCTGCCGCTTTCCATTATCGGCGTCGTCCTCGGGCTCTACCTCACCGGATCCACCTTCAACATGATGTCGATGATCGGCATCATCATGCTGATGGGCCTGGTGACCAAGAACGCCATCCTGCTGGTGGACAACACCAACGCGAAACGGCATCACGGGATGGATCGACACACCGCCCTGATCGAGGCCGGTGCCGTGCGATTGCGACCGATCATGATGACCACCCTGGCGATGATCTTCGGGATGCTGCCGATCGCGCTGGCCCTCGGCGAGGGCGGTGGCTTCCGGGCCCCCATGGCGCGGGCGGTGATCGGGGGACTGATCACCTCGACCATGCTCACCCTCGTGGTGGTGCCGGTGGCGTACACGTATTTCGACGACTTTGGCGCCTTCATGAAGCGGTTGTTCGTCACCACGGACCGGGAAGCGGAAATTACCCGTGAGCGGGAAATCGCCGGACTGGTCGAGTGATGCCCTGAATTGAACTGGCGTGGAGGGGTCCGCGAAAAACACGACGGGGAGGCGGAATGATCCGCCTCCCCGTCGTGCCGTGCGGCAACGGCTAGAAGCGAGCGGTCACGGCGCCCAGGATCCGCCGACGGATCACCGATCCACCGAACAGCTGATAGCGCTTCTGGTCGAAGATGTTGGTGCCATTCAACGAGAAGCGGTAGCGGGGCGTCATCTGGTAGCCAAGGCTGGCGTTCCAGCTCTGTGAGTCGGGCACCTTGCCGACGAAGACGCCGGCCGCCCACTGGTACGCGGCCACGAAGCGTGAGGACAGCGAGGCGTCCAGGCCGTTCGTCTTGCCTTCGTAGGAGGCGGTGAATGTCGCCTTCCGGTCCGGCGTGTTCGGCAGCAGCTGATCGCCGGTCTGCTGGTCGATCACCTTGAAATGGAAGTACGAGAACGAACCGTCGAGGCGAACTTCGTTGCTGACCTGCACCCCAAGACCGAGGTCGAGGCCCTTCTGATCCACGTGTCCCGCGTTGGTGTAGGAGACCACCACCGCCGTCTTGCCATCTTCGGTGCGGGTCAGGCCGGCGCCGGCGAGCGCCGTCGCTGGATTGGCACCAAGTGTCGCCTTGATCGCCCCGACGAGACCAGCCACGGCCACGCTCGGGACCGCGGCAGGCGGTGTCCAATATGGGAAGGCCGGGTTCACGGCCGGGAGCAGGTCGGTGACAAAGTCCTTGATCTTGCTGGTGTAGATGTCGAGCGTCATGTACGTCCGCTCGTTCAGTGCACCCTTGTAGCCGAACTCGAAGCCCTCGGTCTTCTCCACCGTGAGGTTCGGGTTGCCACGCGCCCACACCGGGACGGCGGCGGAGTTGGTGAACAGCTGGCCGCTTGGCACGCCGGCGAGCGCGGGTCCGAGTTGCGCGTTGGCGCGGAGGCCGGCTTCGAGCAGCGAGAAATTCGCCGGCGGTGCCGCGGCGGCTCGCAGGAAGAACTCGGAGTAGTTCGGCGTCTGGAACGCACGGTTATAGGTGAAGCGGAAGCCGTTGTCCTTGTTGGGCGAGAAGACAATGCCCGCCTTGGGCGAGAACTGGCCATCGAAGAGGTCGCCCTTGTCATAGCGCGCCGCGCCTACCAGGCGAATCTGCGGCGTCAGGTGGTACTCGACCTGGCCATAGGCTGACGCCACCTTGTCGTGGCGATCGTCATCGACCCCGCGCATCAGCGTGGTGTCGGTGTTGACATTGTACTGCCGGACCGACGCGCCGGCGATCACGCCGAGCTTGTCCGCGTCAAAGGTGGTGTGACCCTCGACCTCGGCATGGATGATCGTCGACTTCTCGATCAGGGCGGCGCCTGAGGCAAGCGACCGCTGGCCATTGCCATTGGCCGAGTCCGAGGTGCGGTGATTGATGTAGCTGAGGAGATTGAAGTGCGAGCTGTTGAAGGCAACGCGGCCGTAGGGCTTGAAGCCCTTGAGCACCTGCACCCGGCCGATGCCGGTCACCAGGACCTCGTTCTCTGCCTGCGACGCGCCACCTTCGACGGTCACCACGCCAGAGCTCATATAGTGGTCGAGGCGCGCCGCGCCATACATCGTCTTGATCGGATCGCGTGTGCCAATGCCGACACGATTCGACGCCAGGGTCTGTCCGGAAAGCGGGATCGCCTCGGGGGTGATCTTCAGCACCGTGAGTGAGTCCTTGCCCAGTGTCGGTGCGTACTCGCGCTGGAGATCGAGGCCGTCCGCCGCCGTCCGTGAGCGGGTCCAGGTATCGCTGCTGGTATAGCCGCCGTTGAGGCGCAGGCCCCACGCGCCATTGCCGAAGACGCCGGCCCAGCGACCATCTGCCTTGAAGGTGTACAACCCGCCACCGGATACGCCGAGCTTGCCGCCCTGCGATTCGCGCGGCGAGAGGGTCTGCATGTCGATCACGCCGGCAAAGGCGTTCGCGCCGTAGAGCGCCGAGCCAGGGCCGCGCACCAGTTCCATGCTGCGCAGTTCGTCGGTGGACACCGGCAGGGTGTTCCACTCCTGGGATCCGAGGAAGGCGATCGCCAGATCGCGGCCATCGAGGAGCGTCAGCACCCGGCGATTGAGCGACGAGTTGAATCCGCGGGCATTGATGTTGAAGTCGTTGACACCGCTCTG
>JANYAG010000282.1 GCA_025361465.1 Gemmatimonadota bacterium | reverse complement strand
CGCGATTCAGGTCGACCGCGGTATGCCCGGGGATACGGTCGTGCAATGACTTGCCCGAGTCCTCTTCGAGATGGAGTCGCGTGATGCCCACGTCGAGCGGCCCGCGATCCGGCGACTCGACTCGGACCGTGCCGCGCGTGGCCAGCGGACGGTCGAATTGCGAGATCTGGTAGCCCTTCGGAAGGTCCGGATAGAAGTAGTTCTTTCGCGCAAAGATGCTGGTCGGATGCACGTCGCAGCCCAGGGCGAGCGCCGCCACCACCCCGAGCCGGATGGCCTCGGCATTGGGCACCGGCAGTGCGCCCGGGAGGCCGAGGCACACGGGGCAGACATTGCTGTTCGGAAGTTCACCGTAGCTGGTCCGGCAGCCGCAGAACATCTTCGAGCGAGTGTGCTGCTGCACGTGGACTTCGAGCCCAATCACCGTCTCCCACGTCATGAGCGCACCTCTGCCTCGGGCGCGATCGCGGATTCCATCACCCCGGCAGCCGCCAGCATGGCGGCCTCGGCAAATCGTGGCGCGATGAGCTGCCCGCCGATCGGCAATCCGGCATCACGACCGATGGGGAGTGACATCGCCGGCACCCCGGCCAGCGAGGCCGGCGCGACGAAGACGTCCGCCAGGTACATCTGCACCGGATCGGCCGTCTTTTCTCCCGCCTTGAAGGCCGGCGTCGGCGTCGTCGGCGTAAACAGCAGGTCCACTCCCGAGGCAAACACCTGATCGAAGTCATTGCAGATGCAGCGGCGCACCGCCTGGCCGCGGTGGTAGTACTGGTCGGCATAGCCGGCGCTGAGCACGTAGGTGCCGACCAGGATCCGGCGGCGTACCTCCGGGCCGAAGCCGTGCCCCCGCGTGGCCTGGTACAGCGCGCGCACGTCGCCGACGGGCCCGACGTGCCGCGGACCATAGCGCACCCCATCGAAGCGCGCGAGGTTCGCCGCCGCCTCGGCCGGATTGACGATGTAATAGGTCGCGACGGCATACTGCGTGTGGGGCAGCGTCACGTCCCGCACTTCCGCGCCAAGGGCTCTCAGTGTCGCGATGGTTCGATCGCAGGCGTCGCGGACGCCGGCATCCAGATCGGCCGGGAAGTATTCGCGCGGCAGTCCGATCACCACGCCGCGCAAGTCCGCTCGCTGCTCGAGGGCGGCGAGTGGTGCCCGATCGATCGTGGTGACATCGAGCGGGTCGTGCCCCGCGATCACCGAAAGCACACGGCTCGCATCCGTCACGGTGCGGCCGAACACCGAGATGCAGTCGAGTGACGACCCGAAGGCAACCAACCCGAACCGACTGACCCGCCCGTAGGTGGGCTTCACGCCCACGACGCCACAGAACGCGGCCGGCTGACGGACCGACCCGCCGGTCTCCGAGCCGAGCGCTGCCGGGACGACGCCCGCACCGACCAGCGCCGCGGATCCACCACTTGAGCCGCCCGGCACTCGCTCGGGGAAGAGGGGATGCTGCACTCGGCCGTAGGCGGAGTTCTCGGTCGACGATCCCATGGCGAATTCATCAAGATTCGCCTTGCACGCGATCATCGCCCCCGCGGCGCGAAGGCGGGTGACCACCGTGGCCTCATACGGCGAGACATAGTCCTCGAGAATCTTCGAGGCGCACGTCGTCGGCATGTCGGAGGTGACGATGTTGTCCTTGAGCGCGATGGCCATGCCGTGCAGCGGGGCGGTTGGCAGCATGTCCGTCCGCGTGCCTTCGCGGTCGAGAAGGTCCTGCGACCAGTGCAGCGTGGCGTTCAGGCCACGTTCCTCAGCCGCGTGGAGGCGCCGACCGGTTTCGTGGGCCAGCTGGGCGCCGGTCATTCCTCCGCCATCCCGCCGAGCTTCGGCACGACGAAGAAACCCTGTTCGAAGACCGGCGCGGTTGCGCCGGGTCCGCGCACCATCGGGATCGGCGCCACCACATCGTCGCGGAGGGGCACCCGTTCGGGTCCGAGGTTTACCGGTTCGGCATCTTCCGGGAGTCGGACCACCGCCAGTTGCCCGACGAAGGCGACGATGTGGTGGCGCCGATCCCGATGGTGCGCGGACCCGGCGCAACCGCGCCGGTC
>JANYAG010000258.1 GCA_025361465.1 Gemmatimonadota bacterium | reverse complement strand
GTCAGCGGGGTCTTGAGCTCGTGTGACACATTGCCGGGTACGCCGACACGCTCGCTGACCCCGAGATCGATGCGGCAACTCGGCAGCGGTTTGTCGCGACGATCAGCAGCAACGCACAACGCATGATCCGGCTCGTCGACGATCTGCTGGACCTGTCGCGCATTGAGGCGGGGCGATGGGTGCCAGCGCCGGTTGCCGTCGATCTCGCCGCGAGCGCACGGGACAGCTGGGAAGGGTTCGCCAGGAAGGCTTCGGCGCGGGCCATTCGTTTCACCTTGGACATTGCCCCGGAGGCGGCCCGGCCATTCGTCGACCCCGAGGCCCTGCGGCAGATCCTCGGCAATTTGCTCGACAACGCCATGCGGTACGTCCCCGACGGCGGCGAGATCGTTGTGCGTGCGGAGCGAGCCGGGGAGGGGACTGCGATCAGCGTTGGCGACGACGGTATCGGCATCGCGGCAGAACATCTGCCCCGGATCTTCGAGCGATTCTACCGGGTTGATCCGTCACGGTCACGCGACGCTGGCGGGACCGGCCTTGGGCTCTCGATCGTGCGAAACATGGTGGATTCCCATGGGGGCCGGGTGAGCGCCGAAAGTGCTCCCCGCGAGGGCACCATCATCCGCTGCTGGTTCCCCGATGCCGCAAAGGAAGCACGTCGGAGTTCCTGAGCCGCCGCATCGGTGCTCCCAGACCCACTCCAGTCCCTCCTCGCAGTCGTTACCGGTTCGTGACCTTCAGGCGATATCGGCGTGATCCCACTTCGGCCTATTCCTCCGTGCCGATGCGGCCGCCGCGGATACCCTGCTTCCCGGCCAGCCCGCCCGGTGATCGACACACTCGCAGCAGGTGGAGGTTCGATGCAACTTCGCATGGTTCGCCAAGTCGCCGTGCTGGCGGCCCTTGGCCTCGCAATCCTGGGCACGTCCGCGCCGGCACAGGTCCAGGTACCGACCGTGACTGTGGCTGGGGTCGGGTACGTCAATTACGCCTATCAATTGCGCACTGACTCCTCGATCGTTCCGGTCGGGCACGGGAACAACTTCGACGTGGCGCGTGCCTACATCCGCGCCCTCGGCAAGTTCCCGGGCGGGGTGCAGACCCAGGTCACCATCGACGTTGACGGCCGCAAGGCGGCCTCCAACCAGCAGACCTTCCGCCTCAAGTACGCCTTCGTCGCCTGGACTCCGGAAGGCAGTCCCCTCACGTACAAGATCGGGGCGATCCACACGCCGTGGCTCGACTGGGAAGAGAACCTGAACGATTACCGGATGCAGGGCACCATGCCGTTCGAACGGGCGGGGTACATCACCTCATCGGATTTCGGTGCCGGTGTCGACGGGATGTGGCACTATGACGCCGTCAGCGCGCAGGCGGGCATCTACGACGGCGAGGGCTACGGCAACGCCCCGGGCGATGCGCACAAGGTGGTCTCGGGACGGATCTCGGTGCGACTGGCCCACTCGGACCTCGCCGGCAGGACTGGTGGACTGCGGCTCAGCGGTTACGGAGAGGTGGGCAAGTCAACCGGTGGCGGCAACCGGATGCGCTATATCGGCCTGCTCTCCTACAAGAGCAAGGCACTCACCCTGGCAGCGGAGATCGGCGGCGCACAGGATTCGACCGCGGTCGCGACGCCCAAGCTGAAGGGGCAGCTCCTCGCCGCATATGCGGTGTTCAACATCCCGAACAGCAAGGCGGCCGTGCTGGCTCGCGTCGATCAGTTCGATCCGAATACCGACTCCACTGCCGTCACCGCCGCCGCCCGACTGGCCGTCAACAAGCAGACCCGGGTGATCGCCGGCGTGTCGTACGTGGTCTCGCCGAACCTGCGGGTGCTGGCGGACGTTGATCTCAACTCGGTCGCCGGCGGCTCGCCGACCAACGCCTTCGACAAGACGCGCCAGACCTTCTACTTCCACACCGAATTCAAGTTCTAGGGCGATGCCGCTCCGGCGACACACCACTCTTGAGGAGACAGCCACGATGTTTGCCATGAAGATGACGAAGGCGATGCTGGGCACCGCGCTGGCGCTGGGGCTCCTCGCCCCGCTCGGCCTCGCTGCGCAACAGCTGACGGGGGCCGGGGCGACCTTCCCGTTCCCGATCTATTCCAAGTGGTTCAGCGAGTACAACAAGAAGACCGGCGTGCAGATCAACTATCAGTCGATCGGTTCGGGTGGCGGGATCAAGCAGTACACCGAACGGACGGTCGACTTCGGCGCGACGGACGGTCCGATGACCCAGGACCAGATGAACGCCGCGCAAGGTGTTGTGCTCCACCTCCCGACGGTCATGGGTGCGGTGGTCCTGACCTGGAACCTGCCCGCCCTGGGCAGCACGCAGCTCAAGCTTGACGGTCCCACGATCGCCGGCATCTTCCTCGGCACGATCACCAAGTGGAATGATCCCAGGCTTGCAGCGCTCAACCCTGGCGTCAAGCTGCCGGGCAACGACATCATCGTCGTGCACCGGTCGGACGGCTCGGGTACCTCCTACATCTTCACCGATTACCTCAGCAAGGTCTCACCCGACTGGAAGACGCGCGTGGGCACCGGCACCGCGGTGAACTGGCCAGTTGGTCTCGGTGGGGCGAAGAATGACGGGGTGATGCAGCAGGTCAAGCAGACCGAAGGGGCCATTGGGTACGTGGAACTGATCTACGCCGCGTCGCAGAAGGTGCCCTACGCGATCGTCAAGAACGCCGCGGGACAGTTCGTGCAGCCGTCACTCGAAAGTGTCACGGCCGCGGCGGCGAGTGCCAAGTTCCCGGCCACCACCGACTTCCGGGTGTCGATCACCAATGCGCCGGGCGCGGCCTCCTACCCGATCTCCTCGTTCACCTGGCTGCTGGTCCGGCCGACGATGAAGGACGCGGCGAAGGCCAAGGCGATGAAGGACTTCCTGACCTGGATGATCTCCCCTGAAGCGCAGGACATGGCGAAGGGACTCCTCTATGCCCCCCTGCCAAAGGAAGTGGTCGCCCTGATTTCGACGAAGATCAAGACGCTGAAGTAGCACGCCGAGCGAGAAGCGCGATGACCATGCGGCAACGTCTGAGTCTTTCGGGCACCGGCCACGGCGACCTGACGTTCCGGGCGCTGCTGGCTGCCTGCGCGCTGGCGGTACCGGTCCTGCTGCTCGCGCTGGTGATCGAGCTGGTGAGTGGATCGAGGCTCGCGATCCGGGAATTTGGGCTGCAGTTCCTCACCACCAGCGTCTGGGATCCGGTGGCAGGCCAGTTCGGCGCCTTCCCGCTGATCATGGGCACACTCCTGACGGCGGTTCTGGCCCTGATGATGGCCGTGCCGCTCTCGCTTGGCGTGGCGATCTACCTGACCGAATTCGCCCCGCAATGGCTGCGTCGCCCGGTGGCAACCACGATCGAGCTGCTCGCGGCCATCCCGAGCGTGGTCTATGGGCTCTGGGGCGTCTTCGTCCTGATCCCGATCCTGCGGACGTCGGTGTTCCCGTTGCTGCGCGATTCCCTCGGCTTCCTGCCGTTCTTCAAGGGGGTGATCTACGGGCCGTCGGTCCTCTCGGCCAGCATCATCCTCACCATCATGATCATGCCGTTCATCATGTCGGTGTCCCGCGAGGTGCTGCTGGCGGTGCCCAATGGTCAACGTGAGGCATCGCTCGCGCTGGGCGCCACGCGCTGGGAGGCGGTGCGGACGGTGATCGTGCCGTACGCGCGCTCCGGGATACTTGGCGCGGTGATCCTGGGGCTCGGGCGCGCGCTGGGCGAGACCATGGCGGTGACGATGCTGATCGGCAACCGTCACGACATTTCGACGTCGCTCTTCGCCCCCGGGTACACCATGGCCGCGGCCATCGCCAACGAGTTCTCCGAAGCGGCCACGCCGATGCATTACGCCTCGCTGACCTACGTCGCGCTGGTGCTCTTTGTCATCACCGTGTTGGTGAACGCCGCGGCGCGATTGCTGATCTGGCGGGTGACCCAGGCAGGCAGGGGCAAGGGACGATGAACCGCCGCACAATCCGTCGCCTGCGCAGCAACGTCATGGTCGGGCTGATGATCGCCGCGGTCGTGGTAGCAGTGGTGCCGTTGTTCGTCATCCTTGGCAG
>JANYAG010000241.1 GCA_025361465.1 Gemmatimonadota bacterium | reverse complement strand
GGCAGGCTGTTGAAGCTGTAGCTGCCATCGGCAGCCGAAGTGGTCGAGAAGAGCGCCGCACCAGAGGTGTTGGAACCGCCGTTGCGGATCTCGACGGTCGCGCCAGCGATGTTCGCGTTGTTGGTCGCGTCCTTCACCACGCCGGTGAGATTGCCGTTCGCGGTGCCCGTGGGCACGAGGAGGACCACCGGCAACGAGGTCACCGGTGTCCCTGCTCCGCCGACAAGGGTCCTCGCGAACAACGGGCTGTTGTTGTAACCCGTCATTGAGTGGTGCAGGTCATACGAGCCCGCGGCGAGCGGGTTGGAGGTATAGCTGCCGTCGGCCGCCGTGGTCACCAGGTCGACCTGGGTCGAAGTGCCGGCATTGCGGATCGACACCGACGCCCCGGCGATCGGATTGTTGGTGATTGCGCTGCGCACCGTTCCGGAGAAGCGGCCGAGGTTGGTCGCGGTGGTATAGGTGAAGCAACCGGGGCAGCCGAGCGTTCCGTTGGAGCCGAGTGAGCCATAGATGAAGTCGAGCTGTACCGCGCCGATCGCGAGACCCGACGGTGTGGTGAAGCGCACCGAGGTGGCGGTCAGTACGGTCACGCCGGTGGCCGCGCGCCCGGCCAATTGGATCGCGGTGATCAGCGAACTGGCTGGCACGTCGGTCACGTCGACCACCGTCCCGCCGGAGAGACTCCCGGTGGCTGGCGTCACGGTGATGGTGGGTGTGTAGTAGATAAAGCAGTTGGTGCAGGTGACCGCACTGCCACCGCTCGGTGTCACCACCACGTTCACGGCACCAATCGCCAGTCCGGATGGCACGGTGACGTCGATCCGGGTGCTCGAGGCGACCGACACGCTTGTCCCCGCCCGCCCGCCGAAGGTGACGGAGGAGATGGTGGAGAAGTTGGTGCCATTGATTGCCACCCGCGCACCGCCGGCGACGTCACCGAAGGGCGACGTCACTGACGTCACGGTGACCGCGGCGGAGGTGTACGTGAAGCACCCGGTGCAGGTGGCGGTGCGATAGCCCGACGCAGAGACAACGACATCCACCACCCCCGTCGCATGCGCGCCGGTCACCGCGGTCAGTTGCGTCGCCGAAACACGGGTGACCCCCGTCGCGGCCACGCCACCAACCGTCACGGTCGGCAGCGGGGAGGACGGGAAGTTCGCGCCAGTGATCGTGATGGCGGTGCCGCCGCCGCTTGGTCCGGTTGGCGGAGCCACGGTCGTGGCCTGCAGGAAGCGCGTCGAATCGACCACGCTGAACGTGTTGAGGGCATGGGTGGACCGAATGGCGGTAGTGTTGAAGGCGCCTTCGACGCTGGTGCCGAGGTTCGAGAGGACATTGAACATCCGGGTGATCGCTTCGGGGGCGGTCCGGTTGCCCAAGCCAGCCCCACTCAGCAGGCCCTGCAGCACCGAGGGCAGGTTCACGCCGGTCCGCATGGCGCAGCTGTACAGCAGCCGGAATGCCTCATTCATGTTCTGCGCGACCACGCCGGCCTGGATCGCCGCCTGGATGGTGGGATCCTGGAAGCACGGCATCATGGCGGTCGCCCACGTCTGCATCGTGCCAGATTCACTGGTTCCCCACGTCAGTCCGCCGGTGTGCAGGGCATTCGTGGCCAGCACCGGCTCCAATGCCGGCACGGCGACCGACGCGATCCCCTGCGCCGTCACCGCGCCAAGCAGGTACCGCGAATCGGGATCGGCGTAGGCGCCGGCCAAGTCGCTGCCGAGGCCGAAGGTCTTGATGCGCACGAACGGTGCGGGTGACAGCGGAATCGTTGCCACGGGCGACTGCATGCTCTGGCCGGCAGCGGTCCCGGCGCCCAGCATCGTGCCGAAGCTGCCGTTCTCCACGGCGGGTGTGGTCCACGTGAAGCCGTCGTCGCTATAGCTCTTGACCACGGCGACCCAGCGCGGCTGGCCGTTGTTCAGCTGGACCTGCAGCCGTCCCTGTGCATCACGCTGCGTCAAGGTGGTCAACTGGACGCCGCCGCGATCCGTGGGCGTATCTGCCGGCGGCAGAGCCCGTGCCGGTTGGTCGTAGCGGGGCGACTGGGTGGTTCCCAGCACATCATTGACCATCGTCCGCAGCGTCGTCATCACCTGCGGGTCGGCCGTCTGGAGCACCTGTTCCGGTGTTGATCCGGCAAAGCGGGTATCAAGGATCGTCTGCAGCGCCGCGGTCGCCGGCGAATTGCGCAACGCGGCCATGATCGTGCCGGCCTTGCTGTTATCGCTCGTCACCAGCGCTGGCACCAGGAAGCCCATTGCTTCCGCCGTGCTGCGCGTCGACAGCGCGGCGCCGGTGGCCCCGCCGAGGTTGATGCCGAGGGAGACCGGGTGATTCGAACCCGAAGGTGCCAGCCCGATCACGGCGGGGTGGGAGGTTGGCAGGTTGGTGCGTCCGGCCCCGGTGGCGGTCAGCTCAATGGCCTGGGTGCCCGCAAAGGCCTTGAGGTTTGACGCAGCGGAGGAAATCCCCGGCGGTAGCTGGTACGTGAACGTTGCGGTGTGTTCACCGGAGCCCGGTGTCGGGAAATTGTCTACCGGTGGTGGTGGTGTCGTCGTGCCGCCGCCCTTGCCGCCGCATGCCGCCAGCACAATAAGCAGGGCCGCGCCGAAGCTGGAGGAGCGGCGAGTCAGGTGCACCGCGTCGTGCGCGTTGCGCGAAATGCTGATTACGATGCTTCGCGGGGACATGTCGACTCTCCTGTCGTACTACGGAGACTTGTGGGGAAATCGGTGATGCGGGGCACGGGAATCAACGTGAGAATCTATCCTCGGCATTGCGCAAGTGTGATGGACGGGCATCACGCGCAAAGCCTTGCGAATCCTACGTTTGCGGTCGGTATTGTGAGGGGCGGAAGCAACACGCCTTGAACGGATGAGTAAGGAAGGAACGAGACTGCAGTGTGGTGGGGACAAGCCGGTGTGCCTGGAAATCCAACTAATGTGATCGTTCTTCGCTCCTCGTTGCCCGCTGCTCGTCTCTCGGTTCGGCCGGCGGCACGGCGAGCGGCAGCCGCACCTCGACCACCGTGCCCGTCCCGACGGTACTCTCGATCCAGAGCGACTCACCGTGTGCGGCCGCAATCCGGCGCGCGATGGAGAGACCGAGGCCGTTTCCCTCGGGCTTGGTCGAGAAGAAAGGATCGCGCAACCGTTCGAGGTTCGCCGCCGTGATGCCCGATCCGGTGTCCGTCACGGGGACGCGGACGTTCGGTTCATCGATGTCGACAGCAATTTCGGCCCGGCCGCCACGCCCGACGGCCTGGGCCGAGTTGAGCAGCGCGTCGCCAGGCCCGGTCGGCGGAAGAAGGCGAGGAGCGACTGAGCGAGGCGCGAGGGACGAGAGTCCCGGTCGGGATTGCCTCGCCTCTCGACTCTCCGCTCTCGTCTTCTGCTGTATCTTCTGTTGATGCGCCCATCCTCAGTGGTTCTCGTGCTCCTCGCCGCCGCCTGTGCCAAGACCAAGGTGCAGGCCCCGGAAATCCGGATCGCCCAGACGGCCGACACCGTCATCGTCCCGGTGGTCAACCTCGGCGATGCAGTGACACGCAGCGATGGACGCTGGGTGGTCCTCGCCACCAACGAAAACGAGATCCTGGTGGTCGATTTCACCACCCGGACGACGATGCCGTTCCCCGGCATCACCAAGGTCGAGGTGCCCGGGCCCACTCGATTGATCGGGGCAGGGGACACCCTGATCGTCAGCGACTGGAACCTGCGGCGCATCACTGCGTGGGTTGCCGGGCAGAAGCGGTTGGCGGCCTGGCCGGTACCCGAGGTGCTGCGCGGCGCGTTTCCCTCGGCACGTGACGCGGCGGGGCAGTGGTACTTCGAGCTGCCGCCGATCGGCGGCCCCGATGGCGCCGGCCAGAAGGACAGCGCGGCGATCGTCCGCGCCAACAGCGAGCTGACAAAGTTCGATACCATCGCCCGACTGGCACCGCCCGAAATTGCCCTCAGCGGTCCCACCAATACGCAGTGGGTCCGTCGCGCGCTCGGCGGGCAGGATGCGTGGGGGGTCTACCCCGATGGGGAGCTCTGGCTGGCGCGGGTGTTCCAGAATCAGCTGCTGTGGCGGAAACCCGGCGTCGACACCGTGGTGCGCTCGCCACTGCTGCCCGATCCGGTGCTGTTCGTACAGGAGATGGACCGCCAGATCTACCTGCGCCGCTTCCCCGAGGAGAACCGGACCGAACTTTCTGCACGGCCCTTCGCGGGCGCCAAGCCCCCGTTCGAGCGCGCCTTCGCCGCACCCGACCGGAGGATCTGGTTGTTCAAGAGCGGGGTGGCCCTCGAATCAGTTCGCTCCTTCCAAGTGGTCGATGGGACCGGACTGCTCCTGGTGGTGCGGGTGCCGAGCCGCGGGGTGGCGATTGGCGTCGATGGCAGCCACATCCTCATGGCCGAAGAGTTCCCCGGTGGGATCCGGCTGCTCCGCTATCCGATCCCCAAAGAAGCGCTCGCCAGCAAGTAGCCGCTAGAACGGTCTTGGCGGGACCGGATCCGTGGGCGGAGCAGGCGCTGCCGGCGGAGTCACCGGGATGTCCCCGCCATCATCGTCGTCGGGCTCGGGCGGTTGGCGGCGTTCCCGGTGTTCCTCATACCAGCGCCGGGTGATCTCGCCAGCCAGCGCCATGTTGCCGAAGCCGAAGGCCAGGCCAAACGCCAGGGCCACGGCACCCACCACCAGCGTGAAGGCCGACGTGATGATCTCCTCGGCCA
>JANYAG010000222.1 GCA_025361465.1 Gemmatimonadota bacterium | reverse complement strand
TCGCTCGCCGGTCGGCGGCGCGCACCCTGTCGGCGATCCGCTCCTTCTACAAATGGCTGCATGTCTATCACGACATCGATATCGCCGCGATCCGCGCCGCCAAGATCCCGCGGCTCGAGAAGCGGCTGCCGACGTATCTGCTGGCGGAACAGGTGACGCAGATCTTTGCGTGGGCTGAGTCGCAGGCCGCGCAGGATGACTTCGACGCGCTGCGCGACCTGGCGATGCTGGAGCTGTTCTACTCGTCCGGCTTGCGTCTTTCTGAATTGCGGATGCTCGACCAGGGCGCGCTCGACCTGCTGAGCGACCAGGTCAAGGTGCTCGGCAAGGGGCGCAAGGAGCGGATCGTACCCGTCGGGAAGCGGGCGAGTCTCGCGATCCGGCGCTACCTTCAGGTGCGAGAGCCGATGGCCAGGCTCCCGGAAGCCGACCGGCAAGCGATCTTCATTGGCAGGCGCGGCAAGCGGCTCAGTCCGGTCACCATCCAGCGACGGATGCACCGGCTGTACGATGCGATTGGTGCCGACGGGATGCGGACCCACTCGATGCGACACACGTTCGCGACGCACCTGCTCGATGCCGGGGCAGACTTGCGAGCCGTGCAGGAGTTGTTGGGGCACGCTTCCTTAAGCACGACGCAGATCTACACGCACACCAGCGTGGAGAGGCTGAAGCAGGTGTACCGAGACGCCCATCCCAGGGCGAAATAGTGGTCGTCCTGAGCGCAGCGAAGGACACGCGTGGTTGGGCTTCGGCGAAGAGCGGATACGCATCTCCTTCGCTTCGCTCAGGATGACAATGGAGAAGAGATGACCGTATTCCACGGCACCACCATCGTCGCCGTCCGCAAGAACGGCCGCGTCGCTCTCGGCGGCGACGGCCAGATTTCGATCGGCGAGACGATCGTCAAGTCGCAAGCGACCAAGGTGCGCACCCTCAAGGGCGGCCGCATCCTCGCCGGCTTTGCCGGCTCGGTGGCCGATGCGCTCACCCTCTTCGAGCGCTTCGAGGAGAAATTCGATCGCTATCCCGGCAACCTGACCCGGGCGTCGACCGAGCTGGCCAAGGACTGGCGCGGTGATCGCTACCTGCGCCGGCTCGAGGCGTTGCTGGTGGTGGCCGACCTCGACCACGTCTTCCTGTTGAGCGGCACCGGCGAGCTGATCGAGCCCGATGATGGCATCATGTCGGTCGGCTCCGGCGGGCCCTACGCCCTGGCGGCGGCGCGCGCGCTCTACCGCGACGAACGGCTCGATGCCAAGGCGATCGTGGAACGGAGTCTCGAGATTGCATCAGAGATCTGCGTGTTCACCAATAGACATGTCACCGTGCTCGAGCTGGGCGCGTGACCGCCACGCCCGACCTGCCCGAAGTCCCCGCCCCACTTCCCTGGCTCGAGGAGTTGCCGCCGCGCGAGATCGTGGCGGCGCTCGACCGCTACATCATCGGCCAGGCCGCGGCGAAGAAGGCGATTGCCATCGCGATCCGCAATCGCTGGCGGCGGGGGCAGGCGCCCGAGGGGATCCGCGACGAGATCACCCCGAGCAACATCATCCTGATCGGGCCGACCGGCGTTGGGAAGACCGAGATCGCCCGGCGCATCGCTCGCCTCGCGGGCGCGCCATTTCTCAAGGTCGAGGCGTCAAAGTTCACCGAGGTCGGCTACGTCGGCCGCGACGTCGAGTCAATGATCCGCGAGCTGGTCGACACGGCCATTTCATTGGTGCGCGCCGAGCGAGAGGACGAGGTCTTTTCGCAGGCCGAATCAGGGGCCACTGAGCGGTTGCTGGACCTGTTGTTGCCGGCAGTGGTTGAAGAGGAGGGCGATGAGGACCTGAGCGAACGGCGCAAGGCGTCGCGCGAGAAGCTTCGCGTCATGCTGCTCGACGGCAAGCTCGACGACCGCGAGGTGGAAATCGAGGTGATCCCGCAGCGCTACCCCAATCCCGACGCGATGCGCCCGCCCGAGGGGATGGAGGGGCCCGACTTCTCCTTCACCGACTGGCTGCTCGAGGCGCTCCCGAAAAAGAAGAAGCTCCGCCGGGCGAAGGTGCCGCTGGCGCGGCGGATTCTCGAAGACGAGGAGCTGCGCAAGCTGGTCGACATGGACGAAACCGTCGACGAGGCGCTCGACCGGGTCGAGAATCACGGCATCATCTTCATCGACGAGATCGACAAGATCGCCGGCGAGAAGAGTACCTCCGGCGGCCCTGATGTATCGCGCGAGGGAGTGCAGCGAGACCTGCTCCCAATTGTGGAGGGATCAACGGTGCAGACGCGCTACGGGTACGTCCGCACCGATCATATCCTCTTTGTGGCGGCGGGGGCGTTCCATGTCTCCAAGCCATCCGACATGATCCCCGAGCTGCAGGGCCGCTTCCCGATCCGGGTCGAACTCGATCCGCTCACGGAAGGTGACTTTGTGCGGATCCTGACCGAGCCCGAGAACGCGCTCACCCGGCAGTATCAGGCGCTGGTGGCAGCCGAGGGGTGCACGCTCGAGTTCACCGAGGATGCGATCGTCGAGATCGCTCGCCTGGCGCGCATGGCCAACGACCGGATGGAAAACATCGGCGCGCGGCGGCTGCACACCGTCATGTCGACGCTGGTCGAGGACCTCCTGTTCGACCTGCCAGACGGCTCGGTGCGCACCATCGTGATCGATGGTGCGGCGGTGAAGGAGCGATTGGCGAAGGTGGTGCAGGATGATGATTTGAGGAAGTACATCCTCTAGCTCACCCCGCCTGCCCGACCTCGACGTTCCGCAGTTTGTAGCTGCAGGGTGCGGCGACTCCCGTCGGTAATGGGAAGCGGTTCTCTGCC
>JANYAG010000214.1 GCA_025361465.1 Gemmatimonadota bacterium | reverse complement strand
GAGGGCCAGCGCGATCCCGACGATGACCACTCCCCACCGGAGGCGCATCATGCCTTGAGAAACTCGGCGATCGCCTTGCGAAAGTCCGGAGTCGTGCGGGCCATCGCGTTGACGCGCGCCCCGAGCAGAACTCCCTCTTCAAAGGTCCGGCCATCGAGTTCGATGAAGAGCTGCTTGGTCAACGCGAGCGCGCTCACGCTGCGGCCGGCGAGCTCCGACAGGACCGTTGCGGCATTGGCCGAGAGCATTCCATCCGGCAGCACCCGGCTCACCAGGCCAACCTCAAGCGCCTCCCGCGCGGAAAGCAAGCGGCCGGTGGCCACCAGATCGAAGGCGCGCTTCTCGCCGGCCACTCGACGTAGCAGCGTCATCACCATCGCCGGGACGAAGCCTCGGGCGATTTCGGGATAGCCGATCTGCGCGGACTCCCCGGCCAGGACGATGTCGCAGGCCATCGCCAGGCCTGCGCCGCCGGCGAGCGCCCGGCCGTGGACAATCGCAACGGTCGGCTTCGGCAACCGGCGCAGGGCAAGGAACAACTCCCCCAGTGCCAGGGCACTGCGTTCGTTCTCCTCCAGCGTCCGATCGACTGAGGCCAGCAGCTCCGCGAGATCCGCCCCGGCACAGAAATCCTTGCCGGCCCCGCGAAGGGCCACGACCCGCACGTCCGCATCAAGTTCCGCCCTGGCGATCGCCTCTGCCAGTCCGTCGATCACCGACGCGTCGAGTGCGTTGCGCTTTTCGGGGCGATTGAGGGTGAGGGTGAGGATGCCATCGGCCAGAGTGACCAGGACGCTGCCGCTCATTGTGCCGCCTTCCGGGCACGCGCGGCCAGCGCGCGAGGGACCTCGATCTCCATCCGCAGCAGGGCGGTCGAGAACACCTTTCCCTGTGCGTCGGTCTTGAGCGAGAGGGTACCGCCCCCGTCCAGCGCCCCATGCAACAGGAAGTTCAATGCGTTCAGGTTGGGCAGCACGTACCGCTCGACGCCGGTGACCATGCCCTTGAAGTGGCGGGCAACACGCGCCCGTGTCACCTGCTTGACCAGGACCGGGTAGTACGCGGGCTCGAGGGCGATCAGGCCGACGTTGGCCGAGTCCCCCTTGTCCCCGGAGCGGGCATGGGCGAGAAACCGAAGCTGCAATTGGACTCCTGGCATCAGACCAACTCCACCCGGACGGAGGACTCGACCGTTTCCCGCGCCAGCAGGGCGGGCCAATACGCCACCACTTCTTCAACCTGCGGACGGCCACCGGCAAACCCCGTCACGCTCGGCGGCCCAGTCAGGACAAGGGGAGCGATCTCGCGCGTGAACCGTTCGACGGGCGCGCGATCTCGTGCCCGGACACCCACCCGCAGCATCACCTCGGCAAGCTCTGGACTGGGTGTGCCGCCGAGGCGACCGTGCGTTGCATCGACCCCGACAAATTCGGTCAACACCTGCTCGAACTCGAGCCCGAGGATCTTCAGTCGCTTCCGCAAGATGCGATCAGCCGCTTTGGCCTTGTCGAGGGCATCAGGCCACGAGTAGACCAGAGTGCCAACGGCCTTGTAGCCATAGAACCACGCGATCGACGCCTTCAACATCCCGGTGCGCGGGCTGCCGGTGATGCCCGACACTTCCACGCGGTTCTTTCCGGCCGGCCTCAGGCGGATCGAGGTGAAGTCGGCGACACAATCCGGCGTGATGTAATTGGTCGGATTGCCCATCTCGTACACCAGTTGCTCGGTGACAGACGCAACGTTCACGACACCACCGGTGCCCGGGTGTTTCGTCACGACGAATGAGCCATCGGCCTTGACCTCGACCAGAGGAAAGCCGACGTCCTCCAGTCGCGGGACGCTGCGCCAATCCTTGAGCAGGTTGCCGCCGGAACTCTGCGCGCCGCATTCGATGATGTGGCCGGCGATCGTCCCGGCAGCCATCAGGTCCCAGTTTCCAGTCGACCAGCCGAACTCATGCACCAACGGGCCGAGCGTGAGCCCAGTGTCAGTGACGCGGCCGGTGATGACAATGTTGGCCCCCCGCGCGAGCGCCTCGACCACGGGGGCCATGCCGAGATAGGCATTCGCCGAGCGCACTGACGCACGGACGTCGCTCAGCGGCCGACCGGTGTCCATGCTGGCGAACGTCTCCCCGGCGGCGATCAGCGGGTCGAGACGGTCCATGAGGTCATCCCCGATGACCAGTCCGATGCGAATTCGGTCGCCCAGGCCCAGGCGGTCGGCTGCGGCGCGCACCGCCTGGGCACAGGCCCGCGGATTGACGCCCCCGGCATTCGACACTACCCGGATACCATGTTCGGCAATAGCCGGAAGAATCCGCTCCATCTGGCTCACGAAGTCACGGGCATACCCCATCGCGGGATCGCGTGAGCGCTGCTTCTGGAGGATGGACATCGTGACTTCGGCGAGATAATCGAGCATGAGATAGTCGATCTTCCCGCCCTTGACCTGACGCACCGGCGCCTCGAGCCAATCACCCCAGAAACCCTGTCCCGCCGCGATCCGAACCACCTTGCTGTTGCTCACTTCGGCGTTCCGCTGTTGGTGGGCAGGCGAACCTGCCGCGTCCAGATGTGATCCTCACCTTCCAGCGCCACCACGATCACCAGGGGATCCAGACCGGCGGGGATCGCAATTGGCCACCGAGCGAGAGGGAACCGTTCGTCGCGGGTGGCATCAACGGACAGGGGACGGAATGGCGAACCGCCCTCATCGAGGGTATAGGGCTTGTCGAGCAGAAACCGAACCGACAGGTCGAGCGACCAGGACTGGCTACCAGCGACATCGGCGAAACCCGGGGAGAGCAGCACCACGATCGAATCACCACGCACGGTCGCCGGCACTTCGGTGTTCAGGCGCCCAAACGCGTAATTGAGCGGCGCAGCCTCAAGTTGGCGACCGCCATGGTCCTGGACGGTGACTCCGAAATCGGTGAATCGTGACCACGCCTCGCGCGGCATCCGCGAGTCAACGATGACGCGCGTGGCCCACGTCGGCACTGGGATGACCACTCGGAACGGCGCGTCATCCTGACGCTGCACGGCGAATTGCTGCTCCGCACCGATCAGGCCGAGGCGCAGTCGGATCGACACCGGGACCGCGATCAGATTGGTGGCGAGCGCATGGAGCGTGTCGCGACGGAAGGTGGCACTCAGCCTGACCGGGGCTCGTCGTACCGTGACCGTGGCCTTCTCGCCGCGGCTCGGAGTCGTCAGCACGTCGATTTCGTAGGCGCCACTCACGACGTCATCGGCCGAGATATCGAACAGTCCCGCCCCCTCGCCGAATCCCGCCGGGGTGCCTGCCCCATCGCGGAATGGCATCCCGCCCGGCTCGTGCAGCATCGCCATGACCTGGGCCGTGGCGTTCGTGGTCGCCACTTCGATCTGCATGCCACGACCAGTGTCTGCCGGCACGAAGACGCGCCCGGTACCGCCCCCCGTCACGGTGAGCGACTCGGCAACGGTGCGTGGTAATGCCGGCAGGGGCACCACGACGGTCACGGGAACGATGGCCAGGGTACCGAGCGTTTCCTCCTGGGCCTCCACCTGCACAGTGCCGGTCTGGACCCCAGCGGTTCCCCAGACTGCAGGATCGACCGTCACCTCGAAGCGTCCCGTTCCCTTGGACAGGCTGACCGTGGCCGGGACCTGAATCCACGGCGCACTGGCATGAAGGCGTACCACCAGGGGCGCTTCGCCGTCCAGACGGCGCAAGGCAACGGCGACCGCTGGCTCCGTCGGTGCCAACCGGCCGTTGACCGCCTGGTGCACCATGAAGACCGCCCCCCGCCCCCGAACGGCTCCCACATCAACCGCAAGCTGCGGAACGGACCGCTGGGCATCGAGCCATTTCCACGCGGCCGACAGGTCCGGGGTACCCGCCCCGACATCGACCGCCGTGGCCCCGGTCGCCGAGCGGGCCGAGGCTCGCAGGGCCTGCCCGATCGCGATCGCCGCGAACTTCCTGCCGTTGGCCTCCGCTGCAGACAGCAGCCGGGCGACGAGCCCGGCAGCGTACGGCGACGCCATACTGGTCCCGCTCTCCTGCTCCTGCCCAACGGCGAAGTTCGGAACGGTCGAGTACGCGACGCCGGGTACGACGAGATCCGGTGCCGCGAGCTCACCGCCTCGGCTGGAGAACGACGCCAGGGGCGAGGGAGCGCTGTCGGTCGTTGCCGCCCCGGCGAAGACGCGAGGTTCGGTGGCCCCGATGGAGAGGACCCGTGACGCGCTGCCCGGAAATCCTGCCGTGCTGAGGGCCGGCCCATCGTTTGCGGCGGCGACCGTCATCACCACATCAGGATGCGCCGCAAGGATGGAGTCAACCATGGCGTCGATGCGGGCCGTCCCCTCGATCTCGTTGCCGACCCCGAAGGAGAGGTTCACCACCAGCGGCAGCTTCCGCGATGCGGCGAAAGCGATTGCATAGTCGAGGGCCCGAACAATCGAGCCCGTGACCGTGATCCCTCCGTGGGCATCATTGGCGATCTTGAGTCCGATGACCTTCGCGCCGGGCGCCACCCCGTCGAAGCCCGTGACGCCGTAGAGCGCGTGGCCAGCGGCGATTCCCGTGACGTGCGTGCCATGACTGCTGGTGTCGAAGTAGAGCTCGAGCTGGGGCTCGCCACTGGCCTCCGAAACATTGACCGCCAGGTGCACCGGCGTCGGGTGGCCACCTCGATTCCAGCCGAACGTCTCGCGTGCCACCGCATAGTCATGCACCGGTCGATCATTGGCGAGGGTGCCATCCTCCTGTGTGTCGGCGAAGACCACCCAGCCCGAGGGACTGCGCACGACGATGACCGGGAGGGTATCGCTGATGCTGCCATTGCCATCCAGATCGGCGGCGGGCGGAGTCCCCAGCGGTAACTCGGCAATCGTGCCACCCCAGATGGCCCCGCTGCCCGACAATGCCGCCACGGTCGAGGCGCCCAGGAGTCGCCGCGTTCCGACGAACAGGGTGTCTCCCCGGCGCGTCACTTTCGCCAGCGCAACATGTCCTTCGTGTGAGAAGTCCCGCAGGTCGAGAATCTTCGGGCTGCCATCACTCGTGGTCTGCAGTCCAGCAACGGACGGGTCGATGCCGCTGTCGAGGATGGCGATCAGGACGCCGCGACCGTCCCACGCCGGATGGTCGGTGGCGAAACGAAGGACCCCGGCATCCTTCAGGGCGACGAAGCCGCGACGATACGCCTCGCCTGGTGGCAACGCCCGCTTGGTGGAATCGACTGGGACGGAACGGCCGGAACCGGAGGCTGCTGGCGAGGGCTGTGACTGCGGCGAGGCCGCGGTCGGGACGCTTGCGGAGAGCAATCCGACGGCCAGGAGAAGATGGCGAGTCTTCACGGCGTCATACCAGCATGGGCCAGCGCAGGCAGCACGAACGGCCCCAGATGCGGACCGTCATAGGAGGCCGCGACGCGCAAGAGGAACGCCAGCATGTCCCGCGTCTCCTCGGCGGTGATGATGGCATCCACGAAACCGCGCGCCGCCGCGTATCGGGCATCCAGCTGGGATTCGAAGTCACTGCGAAGCAGGGTCATTGCCTTGCTCGTGGCCGGCTCGACAGGCCGCTTGGCGGCCTGCGCCTTCTCCAGCGCCCCGCCATGCACGGCCATCACGGCCGCTTCGCCCTCCATCACCGCCATGCGGCCGGTCGGCCACGACAGAATGAAGTCGGGGTCGAAGCCCTGCCCGGCCATCGCATAGTACCCGGCACCCGACGCGTGGTTGACCGTGAGCACGAACTTCGGCACCATCGCGGTCGCCATCGCCTCGACAAAATGTGCCCCGGCGCGAATGATCCCTTCGCTTTCGGCCTCGGGGCCAATCATGAAACCGCTGACGTCCTGCACAAAGAGGATCGGCAATTGCTCCCGATTGGCCGTCTCGATGAAGTACGCCACCTTCTCGGCACTCTCGGCGTAGATGATGCCGCCAAAGCGCGGCCGGGCGTCACCCTCGGCCTTGATGATGCCGCGCTGGTTGGCGATGACGGCGACGGGGCGTCCCTCGATCCGGGCATGCCCGCAGAGCACTTCCCGCGCTCGATCCGGCTGGAACTCGTCGAGCACGCCTTCGTCCAGCAGGCAATCGAGCACCTGCCGCATGTCATAGGAGAGCCGATGATCGTGCGGCAGGATGTCGTAGATCGCGGCGGGATCCGACTTTGGTGGCCGCGAGGCGATCACCGCCTGCGCCATCGCCACGGGGCGTGGCAGGCGGGCCACGTACTCCCGCATGCGGACGAGGCATTCCTCGTCGTTGGCAGCGCGATAATGGGCGACGCCGCTCGTGGTCGTGTGGGTCTTCGCGCCGCCCAGGGATTCGGCATCGACCACCTGCCCCGTGGCGCCCTTGACGAGATTGGGTCCACCCAGTCCCATGAATGAGGTGCCATCGACCATGAAGATCACGTCTGACAGCGCCGGAAGGTAGGCGCCGCCAGCCACGCAGCTGCCCATGACGGCCGCGACCTGAGGGACGTGCAGGTACCGCCGCATGATCGAGTTGTAGTAGAAGATCCGCGCCGCGCCGTACTGACCCGGGAACACGCCACCCTGATGCGGGAGATTGACGCCGGCGGAGTCCACGAGGTAGAGGATCGGGATGCGCTCGCGCATCGCGATCTCCTGGGCCCGGAGGATCTTGGTGATGGTCTCGGGCCACCACGAGCCCGCCTTGACCGTCGCGTCGTTCGCGACGACCACCACCTCACGCCCGGAGACGACCCCAACCCCGGTGATGACTCCCGCCGCCGGCGCCTCGCCCGCGTAGCGATCGTAGGCCACCAACAGCCCGACCTCGAACCACGGTGCGCCCGGGTCCAGGAGTCGTGCCACGCGTTCGCGTGGCGAGAGCTGCCCCTTGTGATGCATCTTGGCAACACGCTTGGCACCGCCGCCGCCACGCAGCTGGTCGGCGAGTGCCAGGTATTCATCGGTCAATCCCCGCAGACGCGACGTGCGGCGGGCCCCTGCGGGTTCAGGACGCATCGTGCCTCAGTTCCGGAGGTGAGTGCGAGCCCAATCCTGCACATATGCCACGAGGGCCGTGGTCGGCGTCCCCGGGCCGAAAAGCTGTCCCATGCCCTGCAACTGCAGCGCCACGACGTCTTCCTGGGGAATGATGCCGCCGCCCGTCACGAGAATGTCGGGCCGCCCCATCTGCGTGAGCAGCTGGCGGACCCTGGGGAACAGGGTCATGTGGGCACCCGACAGGATCGACAGGCCGACCACATCCGCATCTTCCTGCACCGCGGCGGTGGCAATCATCTCGGGCGTCTGGTGGAGCCCGGTGTAGATGACCTCGA
>JANYAG010000201.1 GCA_025361465.1 Gemmatimonadota bacterium | reverse complement strand
CCAAGTTCGCCGCCACCAAGGACAAGGCGAAGCTGGCCACGGTCAAGACTGACCTCCGCAACATCATGACCGCCGAGGAAGCGTACTTCTCGGACTATGCCGCCTACGCGGCGACTGTTCCGACCACACTGTTCATCCCGTCCAGCGGTAACACCTATGGCGGCGTTGGATCGACCTCGTCGTGGTCCGCGACGGTGACGAATGCGAGCATCTCTACTGCCCCGAACAAGTGCACTGTAACCGTGGGTTCGGGTCTGGCGACCGACGGGCAGATCACCTGTAGTTAAGGCCGGTTCTACACGTTTCGGTGTTCGCGGACGGGAGCCCAAGGGCTCCCGTTCCATTTCCTTGGCTTGGGTCGGGGCCGAGAGGGACGTTTCCCCTCCTCATGCAATCCACCGTGGTGAATGGTCGACACGAGCGTGTTTGACCCCGGCTGTTGGATTGGTATCTTCTTGATACCGCTGGCGTTACTTCCCTGAGGTCGAACTGGCACTCCTTGTGCCTTCAGTCGCGGGTAGCCGTGACGGGCGCCCCGTTGCGTGGCCTTGGAGTTCACTGCCCCCTTGTCCTGGAGTATCGCGACTATGTTGGCTGCCAATCGGAAAGGCTTCACTCTGATTGAATTGCTGATCGTGGTGGTGATCATCGGTATCCTTGCCGCGATCGCGATCCCGAAGTTCGCCGCCACCAAGGACAAAGCGAAGCTAGCCGCCGTCAAGACCGATATCCGCAACATCATGACCGGGGAGGAGGCCTACTTCGCGGATTACTCTTCCTACACCGGCAGCCTTCCCTCGACGATCTTCAAACCCACCACAGGCAACGCGGTGGCTGCGGTGGGCAACACCAACTCGTTCACTGCCACCGTGACCAACAGCAGCATTTCGATCGCTCCGAACCAGTGCACAGTGACCGTTGGCTCAGGAGCAACGACCGACGGCATCATCATCTGCAGTTGAGGTGCAGGGTGATGGTTGCCCGGCTGAGGGTAATCGGCTGGTCGATTGCCGACTTCTTCCTTCCCTGAATCTGATCGTCTCCGTACGCGAGGGAACCCTCGTGGTATCTTCCGTGACCTGAGCAGACCGGCACGGGAGGGCCGCACTGTTCAAGTCACGGCTGGGCTTCACGCTGATCGAACTCCTCATCGTTGTCGTCATCATCGGAATCCTGGCGCTGATCGCGATTCCCAAGTTCAGTGCGACGAAGGAAGAGACCTACGTCGCCCGGATGATCAACGATCTCAAGAACGTGACGACGTCGGAAGAAGCCTATTTCACGGACAACGCCGCCTATTACGGCGGCTCCATCCCCTCGCCCGCCCTGGTCTATGCACCATCTGAGGGGGTGACCGTGGCGATCAACGCGGCAACCGTGAACGGCTGGGCTGCCACGGCGTCGGTGGTGGGGACGTTGCGCCAATGCCAGATCTTTTTTGGCACGGCTGGTCCCAACGGCATCGCCACCGTCGAGGGACGAGTCGCCTGCACCCCCTGATCATCTGATGTGATCGGCACCATCTGGGTCGGCCGCGCGATGCGTTGCCGGCCCGCGATGTTTTGCTCACCTCATTCGGTTGCCACCTGAGAGACTCCGGGCCTTCCCAGTCCCGGAGGTACCATGTCGTCCCAGCCCCGTCGCGGTGAATCGCTGGTCGAATTGATTGTGGCCCTGGTCCTGCTCGAGCTCGCCGGCACGTTCGCGCTGGCTGCCGCACTGTCCATCGAACGCGTCGGCCGGCGGGCCGCCGCTGGCGCAGTACAAGATCGCACCCGCTGGGAAAGCTACCGGGCGGCGGAGGTGGCACCGGCGTGTGCCGGGGCCACCACGCCGACGGCCGTGCCATTCCAGCTGCCTGCTGGCCCGGGTCGCCCCGCGACCACGGCCCTGCTGCGGTGCGGTCGATGAACCGGCGCGGCGTCACCCTTGTCGAGCTGCTGGTCGGCCTGGTCCTCCTCGCCATCCTCGGCGCGGCCGTCACGCACACCCTGACCACCGTGTCACGCACAACGGTGCGCTCGCTTCAGGCGCTCGCGAATGCCCGCACCATGGTGACCACCAGTACGCTGGTGCGGGAGGAACTTGGCAGCAGCGATTCGGGTGAGGTGCGGCTGGCGAATTCCGCGGCGATCGATTTTGGCCGGACCGTGGGAAGTGCAGCGGTGTGTGGCACCGGGGGAAGCATGCTGCGGCTCCGGGCCTCAGACTGGCTGGGTAGTCGCTGGCCGGAAGGGGGAAGGGACGAAGCGGTCCTCTTGACCGACCCTTCGTCTGGCCACTGGGCGGCGAAACCGATCGTTGGGGTCGGCGGTGGACTCTGCCCGGACGGATCCGCGGCCATCTTGCTGACCCTCGACTCGGATGCGGGACCGGCGGCCTTTGTCCGGGTCGCCGAGCCGGTCGAGCTGCGGTTTTATCTCGCAGGCGGCAGCGGCTGGATGGGACTCGCTCCGGCCAGCGGCATGTCACCAATCCAGCCCTTCGCCGGTCCCCTCGAGGCACCGTTCGAGTCGGTGCACCTCGACGCAGACGGGCTGGTGATTTCCTTCCGGCCACCGCTTGGTAACCGGACGGTGCTCCGGGTGCCGTTGGGGCTGCCGTGACCCCGGCCGTGGCTCGGGGCCGACGGCGACGTGGCGCCGCGTTGGCGATGGTGCTGGCGCTGGTGATCCTCCTCGAGGGATTCTGTGCTCTCGCGGCCATGGCGACGCTGGCACGGGTTCGGCTGGCCAGCGACGACCGTATCGCGACAGAGGGGTGGCTCGTTGCAGCCAGTGCCCTGGCGGAAGCCCGGGCGCGCCATGAGGTGGCGCTTCGTGGCTTGGCTGACGGGGAGCGAATCATCACGGGTTGGACAGTCAGGGCTGACAACTGGCGCTGGCGGGCCGACCTGATGCGGACCGGGGCACTGGTGCACCTGGTCGTCACGGTGGAGCGCCGCGAGGCCGCGGGGGAGTTGCGCGCCGGTCGCCGTTTTACCCTGCTGCTCCACCACCCACCCACCGATACTGTCCAAGTGTTGGCCCACCGGGCCAGGATGTGATGGCCGGGTGGCACAGGGAGTGCAACCCTGAGGAGTTGTTCCGGGGCATCGGTCGCCGGCTGGGGAGATGGACCCCGTTGTAAGTGTATCTTGGGCAATGGCTTGGTCGACCGCTCGTCCCTTGACCCCTTGGGGTTTGAGGAGGTAGCGTTCGTAAACCTTCCACCGCACAATCCGGGCTCATATGGCGCTCTTCCCGCGCGCACGAACCACCGTCGGCCTCGATATCGGCAGTGGCTACATCAAGGCAGCGATGATCAACCACAGTTCCGGAACTCCGGTCCTGGATCGGGTGGCGATTGCCCGGGTTGCCGACGATGCCATTGTCGAAGGCGAGGTGATGGACCCGACGCTCGTTGCCGAGGCGGTCCGGGCCC
>JANYAG010000199.1 GCA_025361465.1 Gemmatimonadota bacterium | reverse complement strand
CCCCACCAGGATGACCTCGTCGATCTCGCCCGGCTTGAGGTTGGCATCGGCCAGCGCCTTCTCCATCGGCGGAATGACGCGCTTGATCAGGTCGTCGCAGAGCTGCTCGAACTTGGCGCGCGTGAGCGTCAGGTTGAGGTGCTTCGGGCCGGACTGGTCCGCCGTGATGAACGGCAGGTTGATGTCGGTCTGCGCCGTGCTCGACAGCTCCATCTTGGCCTTCTCCGCGGCTTCCTTGAGCCGCTGGAGCGCCATGGCATCCTTGGAGAGATCGATCCCCTGGTCGCGCTTGAACTCGGTGACCAGCCAGTCGATCAGCCGCTCGTCGAAATCATCGCCACCAAGGTGGGTGTCGCCGTTGGTCGACTTGACCTCGAAGACGCCCTCGGCCAGTTCGAGCACCGAGATGTCGTAGGTGCCGCCGCCGAGATCGAAGACGGCGATCTTCTCGTCCTTCTTCTTGTCGAGGCCGTACGCCAGCGCCGCGGCGGTCGGCTCGTTGATGATCCGGAGCACCTCGAGCCCGGCGATCTTGCCGGCGTCCTTGGTGGCCTGGCGCTGCGAGTCGTTGAAGTAGGCCGGGACGGTGATGACCGCCTTCTCGACGGTATGCCCGAGGTAGTCCTCGGCCGTCTGCTTCATCTTCTGGAGGATCATCGCCGAGATCTCGGGCGGGGTGTACTTCTTGCCGGCGATCTCGACCGAAGCGAGCCCGTTCTGGCCGTTCTCGACCTTGTAGGGGACGCGCTTGGTCTCCTCGGTGATCTCGTTCATCCGGCGCCCCATGAAGCGCTTGATGGAGAAGATCGTCTGCTTGGGGTTGGTGACGGCCTGGCGCTTGGCCACCTGGCCCACCAGCCGCTCGCCATCCTTGGTGAACGCCACCACGGACGGAGTGGTCCTGCCGCCTTCGGCGTTGGGGATGACGACGGGGTCGCCGCCTTCCATGACCGCGACGACCGAGTTGGTGGTGCCGAGGTCGATCCCGATGATCTTCGATGCCATTGCCCTGTCTCCTTGGGGCGCCCGGTGCCCGAGTGGCTGGTGGGCGCATGTCCGGCCAACCCAAGAGCAACGGGCGTACCGGGAAAGACTGCCAAAACAGCAGGTCGTCTGGCAGGGAAGGGGTGAGGGGGTGAACGGTGAAGGGTGATTGGTGACCGGTGAAAGGAGGCCGGGGCGAGTGTTGCATTCGCCCTATACTGGACAAAATCAGTCCCGATAATACATACTGTATGTGACCCCCCCAGAACCTGACCAGCTCGCCTGGCCGCCCTTTCTTGTGAGGATTGACGTTATGCGTCGCCTACTCCCTGCTCTTGCGGTGTCCACTGTGCTGCTGCTGGCGGTCGCCTGTTCCGATTCGCCCACCACGCCCGTCGCTCCAGCCACTCCCGGCACCCCGTCGCTTTCCCGCGAAGGGGCCGACCAGGAATTCGATGCCCAGGGGAACAAGAGTGAGCGGCACGTCTTTGAATTGGCGAATTCAGCCGGCGCCCGGTTTGCTCGGCTCCGGACCAGCGGCGGGACTGGCATCTCCTATCACGGCGGCCAGGTACTTCAGGCGGGGACCAATGTGGTGGCTGTCTATTGGGGCGCCTCGCCGGTCTACACCAATGGGCCGACGCCTGGGGGCACGGGTGCCGGATCGGGCGACAACTCCATGGTCGGCTTCTTCCTGGCGCACTTGGGCGGCTCGCCCTACTTCAGCATCAACTCGACCTACAAGGATGGCTTGGGACAGGCGATCAAGAACGTGGTGAATTACACCGGCTACTGGGCCAATAACACCAGCGTTCCCGCGAACGGACAGAACGTCAGCGACGCCGCGATGATCTCGATGCTGCAGAGCGGCCTCACCAGCAGAAAGCTCGTGTACGATCCGAATACTCTGTACCTCATCTTTACGGCCGGGACCGTGAACCTCGGTGGCGGCTTCGGGACGCAGTATTGCGCGTACCACACGCACGGGACGGTCTCGGTGACCGGCCAGGGGAACAAGACGATTCTCTACGCCGCGATGCCGTACGTGAATGCCTACCCGACGGCGTGCAGCAACAACTCGCCCTCACCGAACAATGACCCCGCCGCGGATCGGGTGGTCAACGTTTTGGCGCACGAGATCGAAGAGACCACCACCGATATGATGGGCAACGCCTGGTTCGACAGTCGCGGCTACGAGAATGCCGACAAGTGCGCGTGGAACTTCGGCACCATGTACACGACCGGCAACGGCGGCTGGGCCAACATGAACATCGGGGGCCGGGACTGGCTGGTGCAGCAGAACTGGATCAACAGTGGCAGCGGGGGGTGTCGCCTGAGCTTCTGATAGTCCAGTACCTGGTGAACAGTGATTGGTGAGTGGTGATTCGAGGGTACAACGAAGGCCGGTGCTCGACAACGAGACCGGCCTTCGTTCTCTTTCACCGTTCACCGTTCACCGTTCACCGTTCACCACTCACCGTTCACTCTTCGGCATCCCCATTCGCCCCTCTTGGTCTGAACAGGTCGATCTGCGGCGGTCGGAGCGGCAGGCCGCTCCGGGTGAGCACGGTGTCGATCCAGCCCTCGCGCGCGGTGGGATCGAGCAGGTGGCAGGGGACGTCGAAGTCGCGTGCCAGGGCGTCGATGGTGACATCGATTTCATGCTGGAAGATCTGGCTCAGGTCGCGCTTGCCGTCAAACGACGGCGCGTCGATGATCGGCACCTTGAAAAGGACATCGTACGTGGTCACCCAATCCCTCACCAGGGCGTCGTAGGCGGGCTGGCGGCCCGCCCGGTAGACGAAGTAGGCGTAGTTGTCGAGGACGGAGCGGTCGCAGATCACGATGCCGTCCTGGGCCGAGGCGGCGAGTTCGTGGGCGATCTGGGTGTGGAGGATCCACGACTGCGCCTGAACGGTGGTGTCGCGATTGATCGGTAGCGGGCAGGCGCGCGCCACTTCCTGCACCAGCTCGACGATGCGATCCTGGCGCTTGAGGCGACTGGCGAGGTCATAGCAGAGCGTGGTCTTGCCGACGCCGTGCGACCCGATAAAGGCGATCTTCATGGGGCTACTGCGGCGACCCGGCCAGCAGCTTGGTCAGGTCAACTGTGGCAATGCGACGCAGGGGCCGCCGCTGCAGGTACACCACTGTCTTGCCGTCGGGCGTGAGGGCGCCGCCACCCTCCTCAATCGAGTTGGTTGTCAGCCTCCGTCTCGTGCCGTCCTTGCGGTTGAGCAAGCCGAGGTCGTGAGTCGAGCCGTTCGGAATCCGGTACAGCACCGTTGTCCAGTCCTCGGAGATCCAGGAGAGGTCCTCGCCTGGCTGCAAGAGGGGTTGTCCTTCGCCGTGTCCGGTCAGGGAAATGACCTTGAATCCTACGCTCCCTCCGGTACCGAATTCCGTCAGCACGAGAGAATCACCCGCCGGCGACAGATCTGTGGGAAAGGCATTGCTGCGCTGCGAAACCGGAACGAGCTTGCCGTCTGCGGTCACCCGGACAATCTCGAACTTGCCTGTGGCCCCGATAACTGAGGCGTACAGCTCTGGCCGTCCGCGACGAGTCATCAGGCCGTTGAGCGATCCCGCCTTCGTCACCCGGCTCGGCTCGCCTCCGGTCGGCGCCACCTTCCAGACGTCGCCGAGTCTCGTGTCCCGATCAGAGAGGAAGTAGATCGCCGAGCCATCGCCGTTCCAGGCAGGACCATACTCCCTGCCGGGCCAGTTCTCCAACTGGCGCGGCTCACCCCCGGCGACATCGACCACCCAGATATCCGCGGTGCCGCCGCGGTCCGACGTGAACAGGATGCGCTTGCCGTCCGGCGACCAGGAAATGTCCCCGTTGTCGCCGCCCTGGACCAACGTGCGCATGGCACCTCCAGCGACCGGCAGAATCGCGATATCGTTCACGCCGCCCCCCCGGTAGATCCGGACGGCGGCCTCCGCGCCATCCGGCGAGAGGCGCGGTGAGTCGATTCGGAGGGAGTCAGGCGTGAGTCGCCGCTCGGTGCTGTCGGCGAGCGACATCGCCCAGATCCCGCTCTGCCCGCTGCCTGTGAGAAACGCGAGCCTGGACCCCGGGAGCCACTGCATCAGCTCCTCGACGCTGGCGTCGTCGGTGACCCGCAACTCCTGCCCACCGGCCGCGGGAACCACCCAGATATCAGTCTGCTTCCCTCGATCAGAGAGAAACGCCACCCACTTCCCGTCGGGTGACCAGAGCGGGTAGGTGTCGTTGCGGATATCGCGCGTCAGTTGCCGGCGTTCACCGCCGTCGATCGGCACCACCCAGATATCGCTGGTGCCGGTGCGGCGCGACTCATACACCAATTCCTTGCCATCAGGCGACCAGGCCCATTCGGCATTGCCGAAAGACTCGAACCCATCGGTGGTGAGCTGGCGTGGGTTCCGGCCAACGCTGTCGGCAACCCAGATGGTCATGTGACTTCCATCGACCACCATGTACCCGATGTGCGATCCATCGGGAGACCAGTACCCGAAGTCCGGCCGGGATTCACCGGGAATGAGTGGGGCAGCTCCGCCGCGGCTGACCGAGGTCACAAACGACTGGAAGGACCCGCCACCCTTTCCGCCGGTGGTGGAGACGTAGGCAAAGTGGTCGCCGTCAGGGTGCCAAGCGACGGGTTGGGAGATGCCCGAGGTACTGGTCAACTGTCGAGGTGTGCCGCCGGCGGCCGTGATGATGGCGACCTGAATGAGCCCGGCGTCGCTCGAGGGCACCGCAACCTGCGATCCGTTGGGCGACCAAAGCATCGGACCAATGCCGAGCGAAGTGACCGGCACCCTGGTCGGGTTGCCGAGCTTGGCATCGGCGGTCCAGAGCTGGTTCACCTGTCCCGCCGGTTCCCACCAGAACAGTCGCTTGCCATCGGGCGAGAATCGCGCCATCTGGTGGTTGGCGCTATCGGGGGAGATCATCGTGACGGGGGGCAGGGAAGCAGTGCCCTGCTTGCCGGTGCTGCACGCGGCAAGGCCGGTGAGTCCGGCGAGGATCATCAGATGCTTCATGGATTGGCTCCTGGAGACCGCTTGCCGCCGAGTACGCTGTCGATGCCGGCCTTGATCTGTTCGACAACGGCACTCTGCGCCTTGAGCACGTCGCTGACATTGGGATTGTAAGTAGTGGCCCAGAGACTCCGAGTGGTGACGGGGTCACTGAACTGGACATTAATGCGCATCACGTCGCCGGCGCGGAATACCGTGGTTTCGACCACCGCATCGAGTTTCTCGGCGGCGGCGATCTCCTTCGTGGTCTTGGCGCTGCCCTTGTAGCGCGCCATGGTCGAGCGCGGTGCCACCCCGACCACCCCTTGCTGTGCCAGGGCGTTGGTGAGGGCGTCGTGCATCGCGGTGACGAAGACGGAGTCCTTCCCTGAAATGTCCTCGATCGGCATCACGCCGATGCGCTGGATTCGTCGACTGCCGCCCGTGGAGGTGAGCTTCCACGCCAGCGCGCTGCCGCCGGCGAGCACCACGAGTGCCGCGACCGCCCACACTACCCGATTGGGGTGCTTCCGGGCCGCCGCACCGCCGAACCCCTGCACCGGCCGGGTATGCGTCGGCGTCATCCCGCCGCTCGGGGTAGCCGAAATCAGGTCGAGGTGCGCCAGCAGGTCATCGGCGCTCTGCCAGCGATCGGCCGGGTTCTTGGCGAGGCAGCGCATGATCGCCTGGCCAAGCGGTTCCGCCAGCCCGGGTCGGAGGTCACGGATCTCCTTGGGCGCCTCCATCACGTGCGCCGCAAGAATTCCCTGGGCTGTCTCGGCCGTGAACGGCGTCCGACCGGTGATCATCTCGTAGGCGAGGATCCCGAGGGCGTAAATGTCGGCGCGCTGGTCGATGTCGCCCTGGCCCATCGCCTGCTCGGGGGCCATGTAGTGCGGCGTGCCCACCGCCATCCCCACGGTGGTCATCGTGTCGCGTGAGGCGGATGCGGTCACCGCCTTGGCCACACCAAAGTCGGTCACCACGGCGTGACGGCCGCTCAGCAGGACGTTGCCCGGCTTGATGTCGCGATGCACCACACCGCGCGCATGCGAGTACGCCAGCGCGTCGGCCACTTCCTTGAGGATCCGCACCGCATCGCCGATCGGCAGCTGCTTTTCGCGCGCGAGCCGGTCGCGCAGCGATTCACCTTCGACATAGGGCATCACATAGAAGAGAAAGCCCTGCACCTCGCCGGAGTCGTAGAGCGAGAGGATGTGCGGATGATTGAACTGGGCGACGAACTTGA
>JANYAG010000197.1 GCA_025361465.1 Gemmatimonadota bacterium | reverse complement strand
TTCGTCACGGTCACGCTGCCCTTCGCGTTGACCAAGGCCGGCTTTCCCGTGGCCATCTCCGCGGCGATCGTGGCCACCGCGATCTCGTCGAACCTCTGGCGCTTCGTGGCGGCTCCGGTGGCCGACCTGACCTTGACGCTGCGTCGTTGGTATGGCATCGGCCTGGTGGCGGGCATTGTCACCCTGTGCCTGCTGACGCTGATGCCGCTGCGCCAGAATGTCGCCGGTGCGCTGACGGTGGTGGCGTTCCTGTCGCAGGTGGCGGCCACTTTCATCGCGCTTCCCGTGGGCGGGCTGATGGCGCACACCGTGGCGGATGACCGGAAGGGACGCGCCGCGGGCTGGTATCAGGCTGGCAATGTCGGCGGCTCCGCGTTCGGCGGTGGCGCCGGTGTCTGGCTGGTGTCGCACTCTTCGATCCAGGTGGCCGGGGTGGTGCTGTCCCTGGTCATGCTGGCGTGCGGCACGGCACTCTACTTCGTGCCCGACGTGCGCAGCATCACGGGCGAAAGTGTGCGCCAGCGCCTTCGCAGCATGGGCAGTGACCTTCGCGGGCTGGTGCGGTCGCCGATCGCCCTGTTCACTATCGTCGTCATCATCTCGGCGATGGGTTCGGGTGCGGCCGGCAATCTCTGGTCGGCCGTGGCGAGCGACTGGCGTGCCACCGATGACACGGTGGCCCTGTTCACCGGCGTGCTCAGTGGCGTGGTGAGCATCATCGGCTGCGTGATCGGCGGTTGGACCGCCGACCGCGTAGGGCGCTGGTGGGCATACTTTGGCGCCTCGACCATCATGGCGCTGATCGCCGTGGCGCTGGCGCTGGCGCCTCGCACGCCGGCGGCGTATGGCACCGGCGTCCTGCTCTACATGTTCTCGCTGGGGCTGGCCAACGCGGCCTGGTCGGCGGTGGTGCTCTTCGCGATCGGCCGCGGCGCGGCGGCCACGAAGTATGCGGTGCTCGCGTCGCTCGGCAACCTGCCCGTGGTCTACATGACGGCGCTCGATGGCTGGGTGCACGACCGCTCTGGCGCTGGCGCCATGCTCAACGCCGAGGCGGCACTGGGGATGGCGTGCGTCGGACTGGCGCTGCTGGCGTTGTGGCGGATCAAGGCGGTCGCGCCGGCTACCCTCCCACAATCGCCCCCACAATGAGGTAGGGCTCGGCGCCCGACACGACCGCCTCCGGCAGCGGGGCGTCGGGCGATTCGTGCGAGGGGTCCCTCCCCCCGGCATGGAAGCGCAGGAACGCCCGGCGCTTGGTCGTGAGTAGATGCGACAGGCCGGTGCGCGGCGCATCATACCGATGACGAATAGGAGGATGTGAACCATGAGAAGAGAGCGACTTCTACAGTTTCTGTCAGTTGCGATAATCTTCACTGGCGGGATCGTGACACACGCTCAAGCGCGCGAGTCGGGAGCGGGGTGTACCGGGGTGTATTGGGCCCCCCTTCCGGCGGGCAAGACGTGTGCCGACTACCCCGATGATAACAGCAAGAAGACCTACTGCGACGATTACTTCAAGCCACCCAACGACTGTCCGAGGCCGGGAAGCGTGAACTGTGGCGAGGATAACGGCAACGGCTGGCTCATGCGCTGCGATTACGGGTACTAGCTGGACAGCAGGGCCGCCCATGAGCTAGGAAGTAGCCGCGCACCGGCTCTCTGGCGCTCGATGTTAGGCTCGCTGTTCTCCTGATAAGGCGGTGACTGGTTGACGTAAGATCCCTGGGGGCGTATCGCAATGTTGGTCGGGACAGAATTGGACCGGCGCCATAGGCCGCGATTGGTAGCCGAGTGTGGTTGACGGAGAACTTGTCGGTGTGATTTGTTGAGTAGGCAGTTGATAGGCTACGATTGTGATCGTCGGCAGATGCAACCACGCGGTGTGCTTGCGGCTTGGAAGACGGAATGCGGCGGCAGAGGCTTCGTAGCTCGACGCGGCGGTGTGAGAGTACGCGTGTGCTGGTGAACGTGAGTCGCCACGAGGACAACTGTGAGCAAGTCTCAGAAATCAGTGAGCGCCGTTACTGCTGTTCTGGCGCTCTGCGCGATCACGATGACAGGTATCACGGTTCGCCATGAGTTCTTCATGGCACCGATGGCGCAGGAGGTGTCCCCGCCGACTGTGGTCGGCGACTGGGATCTTCTCTCGAGCAGTGGCCACGTGCTTGGTGATCGGTCGGCCCCCGTGACAATCCTGGAGTTCGCGGACTTTCAGTGTGCGTACTGTCGGACATTTGCTCTCGGCGCGCTTCGGGCGATCAGATCGCAGTTTGGCATGGTTGTCAAGGTAGTCTTCCGTCACTGGCCTTTGCCTTATCATCACCTTGCTTATGCAGCGGCAAGAGCTGCCGAGTGTGCGGCAAGCCAAGGCCGGTTTGAAGCCTACCATGACGTGCTCTTCGAGCATCAGGACTCGTTAGGAATCATCTCCTTTGGCGATTTGGCGCGCCGCGCCGGGATCAAGGACAGCGACGCGTTCCGAGTTTGTATGTCGGATCCAGCGCAAGTCGATGTGATCGAGAAGGATATCGCCGCGGCAAAGATGGCGGGTGGAACCGGAACTCCCACAATCCTCGTCAGCGGCCTCTTGCTGCATCAGCTTCCAGACACCGCGCACCTGGCGGAGCTCGTCCGGCAAGCCCTTGCTCGGCCAGAGAGGCGTGCGGTCCCGGATGAGGGACGCGCACACTAGGAGATTGGTGATGACACCGGAGTGTGATTGGACAGAGCAGATGTATACCACTGAGGCACTGGACTTGTGAGGGTGATCATGGTGGAGCGCATGCAGACGGGGTCTCGGCTCAGGCGCTTGGCTCACGTAGTGGTGGGAGCTTGGGGCGCAGCCCTGACTTGGGTGCTAGCGCTTCATCCGCTCCCGGCGCAGTCCAGGGTGGCCACACTGCTCGCGAAGCGGGAGCTGTTCATCAGTCCGGATGTGGCGGACCTGAGCGGGGTGAGCAACCTGTCGGTGGGGCCCCATGGCGAGATCGCGATTGGCCAACCCGAAGATGGTACGGTCTTGGTCTTCTCCGCCTCAGGTGCCAAGCGAGTGTTGGGTCGCGCGGGAGAAGGGCCTGGAGAGTTTCGCCAACCCGGACCCGTTCAATGGGTTGGTGATACACTGGTGGTGCCAGACCAGGTCCTCGGGCGAGTCACAGAGTTCTCGGATCACGGTGTCCTGCTTGGAAGCCGCCGAATGCCAGTGGATTTTCCCCCGGCAACAGCACCCGATGGGTCGGCGGTACGCCTCATCGACGCGTTTCTGCAACGCGTGTATCGAGACGGGGCATACCTCGCGCGATCGCAATGGCGGATCAGAACTTCGAACGGTGACCAAGGACACAATCTTCATGGCATCGTGAAGCTCGATGAGAATGGCAAACTGCAGCGGATTATTGTGAAGGAATCAGACGACTACCCCTGTGAGTTCGGTAAAGGCGGCCACAGCATACCGATACCCTTCTGCGAACCCGAGACGAGAGCGTTTGCAGACGATGGGACGTGGATCGTGTTTGCCTTGGCCGTTGGCGAGAGGATCGGCAATGTCCGAGCCCGTGTGACGGTGATCGACAGCGCCGGGAGCACGGTTTTCAGTCGAGAGCTTCCCATACCGGCTCGGCCACTCCCCCGGAGGGTTGCGGACAGTGCCCTCGCGTTTCGGATCTCCCATACTTCGCACCCAGAAAACGTGCCTCTCTATCGAGCAATGAAGCTCCGGGAGTATTTCCCGCCGCTGCTGGGACTTCTGGTTGGCCGCGACCGATCGGTTTGGCTTGAGCTCGACACCATTGGCGGAGGCCACTTGTGGTGGGTGCTAGATGCAACGGGGCGCCATGTTGGTACCCTTCGGCTTCCGGGGTCTGCAATCCTCCAAGTGACAGATCGGGACCAGATCTGGACGCTTGAGGAAGACGAGAGCGGGCTGCAGGGAGTGGCGCGGTATCGCATTGTGAGGCCATCACAGCAGTGATGATGTGACCCGGTTCCATGAGACATCGGGTGTTACATCGTCTCTCTCGTTCCGCCACGACTCCACTAGCGTTCGATAGCCGAGCCCGGAGGGTGGCGCTCGCGCTGTGGCGGATCAGGTCGATCCGCTATCCCCCGACAATCGCTCCCACCACGAGATAGGGCTCCGCACCCGATACGACCGCGTCAGGCAGTGGCGCGTCGGGCGATTCGTGCGAGAGGTCCCTTCCCCCGGCATGGAAGCGCAGGAATGCCCGGCGCTTGCCGGTGCGCTGGTCGCGCATGGTGCCACGCAGCATCGGATAGCGGGCTTCGATGGCATCGAGCACCAGCCGCTGCGTGTCGCGGTCCGCCACATCCACGACCACCTCGCCGTTGATGTGGGCCAGGGCACACAGCGGTGGTGGCAACTCGACTCGAATCATGGCAGCGTCTGCACCTCGACCGACAGCACGCCGAGCTGGAGCGGAAGTACGACGCCAAGCTCCGGGTGGTGTTCGATGCGATTCCGTTGTTGGTGCGTCAGGCACTGCGGAGGGAAGGGGGTTGATCGGGTCCTAACCCGAGCGAAGAAGTTGGGCTTGACAACCGCAGGTGGGGGCGCAACTGCTTTGCTATCCCCCCCCCACCGTTGGTCAGTCCGGAGTCCTGGCCAGTTGCTCGGCCTAGTGTTCAGTGAACCCGAGCTAGCCCACTCAAGCTCGACACAGAGTTTGCTCTGGTTTGCAGTCCCGTTGGCATCACGTTGTCCACCTTCGAGGAGGGATCATGACATTCCAATCGCGGAAGTTCAGAATCGGATTGCCGGGGATGTTGGCCTTTGCGGCCATTGTTCTCACGGCGGGAACTGTCTGGGCAGGGACTTGGGATCCCAACAAGCCGTGGTGGTGCGGACAGATGAATCCGAACGTCTGCCAACTCTACACGGACGAGTCGCACGGAACCTCTACGTACCGCCACGAGTGTCTTCTGAACGAAGGGTGGCGCAGCTGGGACGACGTCAACACCTTCTGCTTGGATTGAGGCCAACCGTGGTCCGCCTGTAATGCGCCGGAGGCTTTCATGGCGATGGTAGGTCCTGTGCTTCGTTTTGGGGCGTCAGCCATGCTGATCTCCATCGCGGCTGGCTGTGGTGATCGAGGGGGCGGCATAAGTGACCAGGTGGGGCATGTGCCGCCCCACGATCTCCCAACGCTGGTCCGGCGCCCAGTCAGTGTGGCTGCCATGGATCGCCCTGACCTGATGTACGTTGGCCTCACGGTCCTTCGCGACGGCGCGGTCGCATACGTCGCATCGACAAGGGACGCGCCTTTCCTGCGGGTGCTGGATACTGCCGGTGCTCGCGTCGCTGCGTTCGGTGAGGTTGGTGATGGTCCGGGTGAGTTCCGGTTGCCGAATCGCCTCTGGCTTATTGGGGATACCCTGATCGTCCAGACTCATGCCGGTGGCGTGTTCGCAACCTTCTCTCGGACGGGTCGCTTCCTGGAGGAGTTTCACACCAGGCTCACGGATGTCTCGCTCGGGGTTATGGCGGATTCCATCGACCACTTCAATCCCTCGGAGTTGGCGACCAGGCGTATTGTCCGGGTGTTCCGAACTCCGTTACGTGGTGGGCACACACGGGAAATGTTCACGCGTGGCGACTCCCTCATCGCATCGGCACTCAAACCGTCCTACGAGGGTCAACTGCGGATGGCGTTGCCATATCTGGCTTCCGATCATCGAGTCGTCATCGGAAATGGATTGGACTATCGTCTCCACGTTTACGATTCCCGTGATCGGTTTTTGTATGAGATCCGGCGCGACGTGGGTCATCGATACCGAGGGCCGTTGGAGCTGGAATTGGCGAGAGAAGGCCTAAGTAGCCTGTTCGGTTTTCGTGGCCCTAACGGTGAACGAGCTCCCGCGAGCACGATAGCGAGGCAACTCGATGGGCTCCGGACGGTGCCCGTGCCGCATTTCGACAAGTCCGCTTTCTTCTTCGACGAGCGAGGGCGGCTTTGGGTGTTCGGCATGGCAAATGACTCTACTGTGGCAGACATCTTTGCGGATTCGGTGTTCGTTGGGCGCTTGAAGCTCCCGTGCTTCGATCGGTACGGGTTTCGCTCACTATCTGGCCACTGGCTGGCTTTGAATTGCCGCCTGGGGGACGAGCGCGACCCTCCGTACGAACTCCAACTGTATCGGATCGATCCATAGACTGGACGTATCTCTGAAGCGGTGGGAAGTACAAGCCGAGAGGAAATTGGCTTCGGTCGTCCTGACGTTCCCCTGAATGGCACGGTGAGTTCCTTGCCCCCGCGACCTAAGGGCGGCCGGAATCGATTCATCCGCACTGTTATTCCCAAGGGAACGATGTGGCGCTCGCGCTGTGACGGATCAGGTCGATCCGCTACCCCCCGACAACTGCGCCCACCACGAGATAGGGCTCGGCGCCCGACACGACCGCCATCGCCTCGCGCAGGACGTTGACGTAGCAATTCCGCTGGGGCAGCCCCTTGGTAAGCGGCTCCCAGTCGTGGCCACCCGTCCGGCTGCGATAGACGCGCAACCTGCCCTTCAGCGGATAATGCTCGGCGTCACTCTTGATCGGAACGACGTAGATCGTTTCGGGTTCGTGGGCGTGCACGTCGATCGGGAAGCCGAAATCGGTGGGGAGGTTGCCGCTCACTTCCTGCCAGGAGTCGCCAGCGTTGTCGCTGCGCATGACGTCCCAGTGCTTGCCGCCGTCATTCGAGCGCTGGATCAGCTGGCCGAACCAGCCACTGCACTGCGAAGCGTAGAGGCGATCCGGGTTGAGCGGGGATCCCTTGACGTGAAAGATCTCCCATCCGGCGAAGTGAGGTCCGCTGACCTTCCACCGCTTCCTGGTGCCATCTGCCGTCAGGATAAACGCGCCCTTCCGGGTGCCGACCAGCAGCCGAACTCGGCTCATGCTGCCTCCTTGCCAGGCGTTGTCTCCATCCCCCATCCCCAAGAATACCGACAAAAACGGTCGGTGTCGATATTCCAGCCGCAGAGGCGCTCGGCTGGTGGCCAAGGTGGCGTTGAGAATCGCAGGGTACATTGCTTGATCAGTGAAGATCGCTGCAACCCTGTGCATTTGG
>JANYAG010000191.1 GCA_025361465.1 Gemmatimonadota bacterium | reverse complement strand
GTCGCCGATTTCGGGATCGCGCTCGCGCTCAGTGCTGCGGCCGGCGGCCGGATGACCGAGACCGGCATGTCGCTCGGCACGCCGCACTACATGTCGCCGGAACAGGCGACCGCGGACAAGGAGATCACCGGCCGGAGCGACATCTACTCGCTCGGCAGCGTGCTCTACGAGATGCTCGCCGGCGAACCACCACACGTGGGGCATTCGGCGCAGCAGATCATCATGAAGATCATCGCCGAAGAGGTCCAGCCGGTCACCAAGCACCGGAAGGCGGTGCCGCCGAACGTGGCCGCGGCGGTCGCGCGGTCACTGGAGAAGCTGCCGGCGGACCGGTTCGAGAGTGCCCGGGCGTTCGCCGAGGCGCTCGCCAATCCGGGGTTTGCAGCGGTGGGTGGCGCGCGAACTGTGGCGGGTGAGCGATTCGGCCGCGTTGGCGTCTCGCACCGGACCTGGTGGGCGACTGCGGCTCTCGCGGCGGTGGCCATGATCGTCGCGGCGCTGGGCTGGCTGCGTCCTGCCCCCGAGCTCGAACTCAGCCGCCAGCGCGTGGTGCTCTGGGAGCATTCGCTGGCACGACTGATTTCGGCAGGAGCGGAACGCGCGGCAACACGCGCGGCCATCGCTCCCGATGGCTCCAGCATCGTCTTTGTCGATTCGGTCAACGGTACCCTTCAGCTGCTGCGCAAGCTTCGGGGTGAGAGCAAGGCGACGCCGATCGCCGGGACGGAGCACGGTGTCTCACCGTTCTTCTCGCCCGACGGCAAGTGGATCGGCTACATCACGACCGACAACAAGCTTCGGAAGATCCCAGTCGAAGGTGGCGGTTCGATCATCCTCGCCGAGCAAGTCAATCCGACCTACGCCATCGGCACCTGGATGGATGACGGCACCATCGTCTACGTCGGTGGCGGGGGCTTCGTTGGATTCATGCAGCGCGTTTCCGCGAACGGAGGCGTCAGCCGACCGCTGGCGACGGACACTTCCAAGACCACCAGTTCGATTCTGTCAATTTCGCCTCTCCCGGGGAGCCGGGGGGTGCTGTTCACGACCTGCCCCGGCAACTGCGCGATTGAATCCTCAGTCCGCGTCTTTGATTTCGCGGCCGACAGCAGTCGGTTGCTCGTCGCGAACGCCGCCGGCGCCTCGTACGCATCGACGGGTCAACTGCTCTATACCGACCGGGCGGGCGGCCTGTACGCCATGGGGTTCGACCCCAAGCGACTTGTTCTCACGTCGGAGTCGGTGCCGGTCCTCGATGGAGTGGTTCCCGGCAGCTTCACGATGTCGGCATCGGGGGCCGTGCTCTATTCAGTCGGAGCCGGCACGGGCGCGCCCGCGGAACTGATGTCGGTGGCCCGCGATGGCAGTGCCGTGCCAATCGACTCGACCTGGCGCGGCGATTTCGGCTATCCGGCGCTTTCACCGGACGGGAAGTCCCTTGCTGTCAGCCTGACGGATGGGCCGACTCACCTCTGGGTCAGGCGTTCCGACGGCACCCGACAGAAGCTGACTCAGGATGGCACCGTCAACTGGCGACCGGCATGGACGGCCGACGGCCGGTCGATCCTCTTCGTTTCCAACCGGCAGGGCCACGGCCAGAATGGCTACGATCTGTTCCGGACGCCGGTCGATGGCAGTGCGTCCGCCACTTTGCTGCTGCATCACACCTTTGGCGTCTGGGAAGGCGAATTCTCGCGGGACGGACAGTGGTTGGTGTTTCGCTCGGATGAGGAGGGCGGCAAGTCGCACATCCGGGCGCGACGTCTGAGCGGCGACACGGCACTGGCGCCGATCGCGGTGGACAAGAGTGTCACGCTGCAGGTGGCGCTTTCTCCCGATGGACACTGGCTTGCCTACACCGGCAACGCCACCGGGCGCAACGAGATCTATGTCACACCGTTCCCGGCCGCGACGTCAACTCGACTCGTGTCGCGGGACGGCGGGACCGAGCCACGCTGGGCGCACAGCGGCCGGGAGCTGCTCTTCAAGGGTGGCGGACAGCTGATGTCGGTCGATATCACACCCGGGCCGTCGCTGATGATTGGCACGCCGAGACCACTTTTCTCACTGGCCGGCTATCGGTCGGCGAGAAATCGCCAACAGTATGACGTGGCCCCCGACGACAAGCACTTTGTGATGATCAAGGATCTTGGCGGGATCACGGTCGGGGACGTGATCTACGTGGAGCATTGGTACCCCGAGCTGCTCAAGAAGGTGAAGCGGTGACGACGATCGACCGACTGACCTCGGCGTTGGCTGATCGTTACCGCGTCGAGCGCGAGCTCGGTGCCGGCGGGATGGCCACGGTGTATCTGGCCGAGGACCTCAAGCATCATCGGCAGGTGGCGATCAAGGTGCTGCGCCCCGACCTGGCGGCGGCACTCGGTCCCGATCGCTTCATGCAGGAAATTGAAATCGCCGCCCGGCTGCAGCATCCACACATCCTCGGTGTGCACGATTCGGGGAGCGCCGACGGCTTCCTCTATTATGTGATGCCATACGTGGAGGGCGAGTCGCTGCGCGAGCGGCTGTCGCGTCAGGGCGAATTGCCGATTCACGAAGCGGTGCGGCTGCTTTCCGAGGTGGCCGATGCGCTGGCACATGCGCACAGCCGTGGCGTGGTGCATCGCGACATCAAGCCCGAGAATGTGATGGTCTCGGGTCGCCATGCCCTGGTAATGGACTTCGGCGTGGCGAAAGCGGTGAGCGAGGCGAGCGGTCGCAACAAGCTCACTACGCTCGGCGTGGCCCTGGGAACGCCGGCCTACATGGCGCCCGAACAGGCCAGTGCCGATCCGCATATCGATCATCGGGTCGACATCTATGCGTTGGGCGTGATGGGCTACGAACTGCTCGCCGGCCGGCCGCCGTTCACCGGCGCCTCGCCGCAGCAGGTGCTCGCGGCGCACGTGATGCAAAGACCGGAGCTGGTGAGCAGGCATCGCCCGTCGATTTCACCGGCGCTGGCCAGCATCATCATGAAGGCGCTGGAGAAGCGCCCTGCCGACCGCTGGCAGACGGCCGAGGAGATGCTGGCGCAGCTCGAGCCGCTGGCAACGCCGAGTGGTGGGCTGACGCCGACCGAGACGCGGCCGGTGGCAGCGGTTCGCCCGCGGACTCCTTGGCCGATGTTCATTTTTGCGGGTGCGGGCGTCATTGGATGCGTCGCGCTGGTGTTCTGGCTGATGAATCGTCCGCCTGCGGCGGCCGTGATCACGTCGAACACCCAGCTCACACGCGCTGCGGGTATCGAAGAGAATCCGACGATTTCGCCGGATGGAAGGTCGGTCGCGTACCGCGCGTTTGGTCCGTCCGACAGCGCGCCACATGTGGAGTTCCGGCGGACCGATGGCGGTGACGCGGTACAGATCGCCGGCGGCCTGATTCCGCGAGCCTGGTCGCCCAGCGGTGATCGGTTGTTGATGTCGGGTCCGCGCGGGCTTGTCAGCCAGCCAGCTCTCGGTGGTCAGGGGACAACGATCGACCAGCGTGGGTTGTTCGGCTCCTGGTCGCCAGACGGCAAGCAGGTGGCCTTCATTGTTGCCGACTCGTTGTTCGTTGGTGACGCGAATGGCGGCACACCACGGTTCGTGACCTCAGCCAGACAGGCGCATTCGCCAGCCTGGTCGCCGGACGGCAAGTGGATCGCATTCGTCTCGGGGAATGTGATGTATTTCACGACGTACAACATCGCACCGAGCAACATCCTGCTCGTTTCACCTGCGGGCGGCGCGCCAATCGAATTGACGCCTGCCGGGGGCTACAGTTTGAGCCCGACCTGGGTACCGGACTCGCGTCGCCTGCTGGTGGTATCGGTGCTTGCCGGTGTGCGCGATGTCTACCAGCTCAATATCAGCGGCTCGGGGCACCTGAATGGCGAGCCGGTACGCATTACCACCGGACTCAATCCGTCGCTCATTTCGCTCTCCGCCGATGGAACGCAACTGGCGTATTCAGTCGCGACCTATCACGCGAACATCTGGAAGGTCGCGATCCCGAAGAGCGGGTCAGTCTCGACGCAGGGTGCGTTGCCGGTGACGAATGACCTGCAGACCATCGAGCACCTTGATGTCTCGCACGACGGCAAATGGCTGCTGTTCGATTCGAATCGCCAAGGCGTGATGCAGATATTTCGGATGCCGCTGGGGGGTGGTCCGGTGCAGCAGCTTACGCACGACTCCGCCAACCCGTCCTTCCACCCGGCGGTGTCGCCTGACGGGCAAATAGTGGCATTTAACACCATTGTGGACGGACGCCGGCGGGTCTTCAGTGTACCGATCGATGGCGGGCGGTCGACCCAGCTATCCCCCGGCGCCTCGCCAGATGAGCGCAATCCTGCCTGGTCTCCGGATGGCCACCGCGTGGCATGGGTCGTGGACCAGGGCCCGGCTGGCTACATCCAAGTGGCCGCCCGCGACGCACAGGGGAAATGGGGTCCGCCGGCCAAGGTCCCGGCTCCCCCCGGCGCCGCCGCCCCGATGTGGGTCGACCAGGGAGCTGTTATCGGAGTCGATTCGACTGGCCACCTCGGCGCCTGGCCAACAGCCGGCGGCGCGTTCCGGCAACTGAACCGTGCACCGGCACCCGATCCAGCCGTGACGATGACTCCGGCGGGCGCGCTGTCAAGCGACGGACAGTCGGCGTATATCCTCGCGCAACGCAAGGTCAACGGACAGCCGCACCTGCTGGTGGTTGCCATGCGCCTCGCTGACGGCGAGTGGCGCGACGTGTTGCGATTCGATGAACAGTCGCGGCCACACAGCGTAGCGTCCCTTGGCGTCGCGGAGTACAACGGCTGGCTCTACTTCACGCTCAGCGATTTCCAGGCGGATGTCTGGGTGGCGAGCGTGAAGGGGTTGAAGAAATGAACGAGCGTCTCACGGCGGCCTTGGCCGACCGCTACCGCATCGAGCGCGAGCTCGGCGCCGGCGGGATGGCCACGGTGTACCTCGCCCAGGACCTGAAGCATCATCGCAAGGTCGCGATCAAGGTGCTGCGCCCCGAGCTGGCGGCTTCGCTCGGCACCGCGCGCTTCCTGCGCGAGGTGGAATTCGCCGCCAAGCTCTCGCACCCCA
>JANYAG010000189.1 GCA_025361465.1 Gemmatimonadota bacterium | reverse complement strand
GTAAGCAAAAGACCCGTCATTATCAGTCATTTTTAGCCTGTACTGATACCTCCCGGTCTGAAGATTCTTGTCAGTAAAGCAATAGAACTTTGAGGAATTACTTAAAACAGCAGCTTTTACTGATCCAACTGTTATCCATTCAGAGCTATTATCAGCAGTATTCTTTTTTTCAAAAACAGCTTTTAAAAATTGATCTGTTTTATTAAATTCTTTCAGCTTCGACATTTCCCACTCAACTTCGTTGGCCGAAAGATTTTCAGCAAAGGCTGCTGCGACAACAGCTCCCCATTCTCCCGCCGATGCCCGTCGGTTTCCTCGACCCAGACCCAGCGCACCATCCCGGACTTGTCGATCAGGAAATAGGAACGCCGGGCGTGGAACCGTTCCTCATCGAGGACACCATACATCCGGGACACGTCGCGCCTGAAGTCGCTCAGCAGGTCGACCGTGATCCCCTCCCGGGCCTGGTAGGCCTTCAAGGTCGGCACGGAATCCACGCTCACCCCGAGGACCATCGCGCCCTGCTCGGTGAATTTGGAGTAGTCCTCTGAGAACGCGCAAAGCTCTGCGGTACAGACGCGGGTGAAGGCGAGCGGGAAGAACGCGATCAGCACATGCTGCCTGCCCCGGAAGGAAGACAGGATGACTTCCTGTCCGCTGGTCGACCTCAGCGTGAAGTCAGGTGCCAAGCTTCCGACGGAAGGCAGCGTCATGGGCAATCCTCCTGCGTTCAGCGAGCGGCGGCGAATCGCCGACCGACCTCGGTCCAGTTGACGACGTTCCACCAGGCCGCGACGTAGTCCGGGCGGCGATTCTGGTAGTTCAGGTAGTACGCGTGCTCCCAGACGTCGCAACCGAGCAGCGGCGTGCGTCCGTCCATGACCGGAGAATCCTGGTTGGGCGTGCTCTCGATCCGCAGGGTGCCGTCGCTGCTGAGCGACAGCCAGCCCCACCCGGACCCGAACCGCGTCACGCAGGCCTTGCCGAATTCCTCCTTGAACTTCTCCAGCGACCCGAACGTCCGGTCGATCGCCGTCGCAAGCTCGCCCTGCGGCGACTTGGCCCCGCCCGGCGCCATCAGTTCCCAGAACATCGTGTGGTTGGCGTGCCCGCCACCATTGTTGCGCACGGCGGTCCGTTTCGCCTCGGGAACTTTGGTGAGATCCGCGATGAGCGCTTCGACCGGAAGGGCAAGGAGCGCGTCCTGACCCTCGAGGGCGGCGTTCAGGTTGTTCACATACGCGGCGTGGTGCTTGTCATGATGGATGTGCATGGTCAGGTCATCGACATGGGGCTCAAGTGCCGCATACTCGTACGGGAGGGGCGGGAGGGTGAAGGACATGGTGACGCTCCTGAGGTGAGATGGACGGGAGAAACATGGACCGCGCCGGGGAGAGAGGCAACGACGTCCGGCCTTGCACACTTTGCCGACCGCCCCCGGGTGCCGATACTTCCCGCGTGGACAATCAAAGGAACCCCGGAATGGCCTTGTCGTTGCGCTACGCCCTGACGGTCCCTGGCCGCGCGCTCATCGCCCTTGAAGCAGACGACCTCCGTGTCGCCATGCAGGCGACCGACGGCAGTGATGCGCTCGGCGATCTGGCCCGGGCCGCGGTGAGCCTCCTGGAAGGGGGGGAGCGGGCAGCTGTCGTCATCGAGGATGCGCCGGGGGTCCATGAGTGGACCTTCGTCCGGAATGGAGAAAACGTCAGCCTGCAGATTCACAGCTGGGCCGACCGCCGATCCCAGGGTGCCGACATGACCCTGTCACAGGAACGATCGGTCGAACTCACTTGCGCCTTGCCGGCCCTCGCCCGGGAACTGGTGCTGGTCCTCGATGTTCTCTGGGTGGGCCATGGCCCAGATGGCTGGGCGCGCCTCTCGCCGAAGTTCGCCTATCCCGCCAGCGAACGACGGCGCCTGCGGCAACTGCTCGCGGTCATGGCCCGCCGCAGTGCCGAGCGGCAGGCCGGCCGCGATTAGTCCTCGCCCAACAGCACCCGCGTGGCGGTCGCGACATCGACGCCCGCCACCTCAACCACCTTCGAACGTGAACCCGCCCCCGCGCACAACGTGACCGCCCGGCGCGGCACGGCGAGCAGGTTGCTCAGCAGCTGCGTCAGGGCATCATTGGCCTTGCCATCGACAGGCGGCGACGCCAGTCGAATCCGAATGGCGTCGCCGTATTTGCCTGCCACTTCACTTCGCGACGCCGATGGCTGAACCCGGACCCGAAGACGAACGCCCTCGGCCGTCGGCGTGATCATCACGGTTTCGGTGGCGCGGGCGGCTTCGGCGTCTTCGCCGGGGTGGAGTCGTTGGCGTGCAGCTTGGCGTATTCCGGCCCGACCGCCGTCAGGATCGTCTTAAGGGCCACCGTGTCCACCGTGGCGGGAATCCGGCTGCGCAGAATCGCGGGGAGCGCACCCGGGAGGGGACGATAGCGGCGCTGGCTCTTGACCAGCCCCTCGGTAATCGCCGACGCGGCGGCGCCTGGATCCATTCCCGAGAACTCCTTCATGTCCGACAGCACGGAATCCAGCATCGTCCGATAGACCGGCAGCAGGGCGCTGCGCGCTTCGGGGGTGTTCGGCCCGGCGGGCGCGATCATCCCGAGAAGCATCTCCCGCAAGGCGGTCTCGCGGATGAACATGAAGGTCGTCGAGTCGGCAGCACCGCTCAGGGCGACACGTTCCACCGGTCCAAGCATGGCGATCCAGACCCGCAGCTGGGCCGGCGTCAATGCCCCGCCCTCCCAGGTCGCGATGGCCGCACCGTCGGATGCCAGCAGTGGTTCGGGCGCCATGGCGCGCGCCCGGTCGGGCCCGTCCTTGGCGATGGTCAGCTTTCGGGCCAGCGCAACCGAGTCGACGTACTTCGAATCGGCCTGCAGCCCGAACCGCGGCACCAGCCAGGCGCGCAGTCCTTCCCTGGCCTCCGCCGCCGTCGCACGCCGGAGGATGTGGAGTCCGATTCGCGAGGGAAGCATCTGCGAGACTTCGCCGGGTTCGAGCGCCCATGCGGTGGATTGCAGACCTTCCGGAAGGTTGTCCTTGGTGACCGCTGGGAGGAAGCCGTCGTTTCGCACCGTGGCGGTGTCCTCGGACGCCTCCTTGACGAGCGCGGTGAAGGACTCTCCCTTCTTCAGCCTGGCCACCACGGCGCGCATCCGGCTGACGACCGCCATGCGACTGGCACTGTCCTTGGCGCGTGATCCGTCGATGAAGAGGTGCTGGAAGACCCGCACTTCATCCCGGGCCGCGAGCGAATCGACCGAGCGATCGGCAACCTTGGGTCGCGCCTTGGCGCGCGCACGCCAGAAATTGTTCAGCACGCCGCGAGCGGCATCTGGCGCAATCACGGCAAGCGCGGTGGCACTGTCATCCAGCGCCTTCCCGCCGCGAAGCGCCGTGGCGATCTCGGCTTGGTCGATCCAGGTGCTGACCAGCAGCCCCATGGCCGCCGCCGTTGGTGGGGTGGGCGACTGCTTCAGCCAGCCCGCCAGGGTCGCCCCCTTGAGTTCCGCCTTCCCGACGGAGACCACCACGGCCGTGTTGGCGTCGCCGCCCTGCTGCGAAGAACACGCGGCCGGGAGCATCAGGAGGCCCAGGATGGCGGCCCGAAAACGGTGTATGGTGCGGAGTGGACGCATGGCTCGTCGTGGGTCAGTGGTGAGTAAGGCCTTCGCGCACCCGGCTTCCCTCGCAAGAAGGGGACCGTGCGAACTGGACCCTGCAAAGTGGGGGGACGAACGCCTATTCGCCACCACCACAGGGGGCGGCTGATCGCTTCGCCACGGAATCGGCCCCCGGAACGGGTGCCGGCAGGACGTGGCCCCACCATCCAGGGGCCGGCTAGCTTCCGCCGGCTTCTCGTGGCGAGGACCGATGCAAACGAAAGTTGTCACATCCAGTGCAGGGCACCAGGGCCCTGTTGGGAGGCCCTGGTGGCTGCCACCGCTGTATGCGGTCGCCGCGGTGCTGGTGTCATTGCTGCTGAGTCCGTTGAGCGGCTTGCATGTCTGGAAGATCTACCGCCAGAGTGTTCCGCACCTGCTTGCCGGGCAGGACTTGTATGCCGCCTACCCGTCACAGTATCACGACTTCTTCAAGTACAGTCCAACGTTCGCCCTGCTCTTCGCCCCGTTCGCCATGCTGCCACACTGGGTGGCACTGGTCGCGTGGAACGCCCTCAACGCCCTGATGCTCTACCTCGCCATTGACAAGCTGCTCCCAGGCCGCGAGGGCACCACGGCGCTTGCCCTGGGCGCGCTGGCCTTCCTCCTGCCAACCGACGGATGCCAGGTCAATCCGATGGTGGCTGGGCTCATGGTGCTTGCCTTCGTGGCCATGGAAGGCAACCGGCCGCTGACCGGTGTGCTCGCCATCGCGCTCGGCGCCGCCATCAAGGTCTTCCCGCTGGCGGCCGCGCCGTTTGCACTCTTCCATCCCAGGCCGTGGCGATTCGCCGGTTGGCTGATCGCCATCGGGGCCGTGACGATCCTGCTGCCGCTGCTGGTGACATCGCCGTCGCAGTTGCTCGCGCAATACGCGTCCTGGGTCCGGATCGAATCGATCGATGCCCTGCCGGGTTACTACTACTCCATGAACTTCCAGCTCTCAGCACTCTGGCACGTCATCCTGCCCGCGTGGCCACTCGCCCTGGCCGGCACGGTCGCCCTCCTCGCGCCGCTCCTGCGCCGAGGGGGGCTCCGGGCCGACCCGCGATTCCGGCTGCTCTTTCTCTGCTCAGTGCTGGGCTTCGTGGTGGTGTTCAACCATCAGGCCGAACGGGAGACCCAGGCCATCGCGCTGACCGGTCTCGCCATCTGGGCGGCCATCATGCCGCGCCACTGGGCGCGGATGGGGTTGATCGTGCTGGGATTCACGACCCTGAGCATCTGGCTGACGCTGGCGGCATGGATCGGCCTGCAGGCCGATCTCTGGCGCTACGTGCCTGCTGCTACCGCGCCGAAAAGCTGATCAGGGTCAGGTCACCTCGTGCGAGCCGCTCCCGCACTGCCTTCGATTGCAGCGCCCGGAGTTCCAGTTCCCGTCCGCCGGCATAACTGTCCCACCGCAATAGTTCCTCGTCGGCGTGACCGGGATGCACCATCAATTCGGTCGTTCCCGGTGGCAACTCGTTCAGCGTTTCGAGCACGTCGGCTTCGAAGTGGCGGCCCGCTCGGCAGGCGAGGCCCCGGAAGTATTCGGCTCCCGCCAGTACCGCCGGGAAGTCCTCGTCGCGCCACACGGCGTGCATCGCCACCTTCTTCAGCGTCGCGCCGACACGCCACGGATGCAGCCGAGGCGATTCAAGTGGCCGACGCACCATCCGGATGCCCGCCTGCCGCGCCGCGTGCACGATGGGCTGGAGCAGTCCCGGCAAGGCATGGACATGGCGGTGGCTGTCGAGGTGGGTCACCAGCACACCCGCTGCCTGCAAGCGGGCGATCTGTGCCGCGCATTCGCGGGCGACGTGGCCGGCATCGACGCCGCCGGCGAAGACGCGCCGAAGCAGGTGGCTGAGCGGCAGGAACCTTCCCGTTGCGGCATCGAGAAGCGAGGCGACGGCGGCCGGGGCTGCGGCGGGGGGTCCGACCGTCAGGTTGAGATGAAGCCCGATGGTCAGCGTCGGATGACCGGCCGCGCGCCGGACGGCATCAGCGAACCCGGGGGTGTTCACCATCATCGATGCGGAGGTGACGACGCCTGACTCGTGGGCCGCGAGAATCCCCCGGGTTACCCCTTCGGTCAACCCGAGGTCGTCGGCGTTGACGACCAGGTGGCGGGCGTCAGGCGTAGCGGCCACGCCAATCGTTCCAGCGGATGGCCACGAGATCACGCAGCATCTGCAGGACGTCGCGGAGGAAGTTCATGGTGCTGGGCTCGGAATCGTAGCGGAAATGCACCGGGATCTCGCGAATCTGGCAGCCGTGCTTCCGGGCAAGGAAGAGGCATTCAACGTCGAACCCGAAGCCGCCGATCGTGAGCCGGGGAAAGATCCACTCCACCGCGTCGGCGGTGAAGCCCTTGAGCCCGGCTTGTGTATCGAGCACTCCGGGCAGGACGAAGAGCCGCACCATGAGATTGAAGAGCCGGCTCATCAAGTGGCGTGTGAAGAGATAGATGAAGAACGCCGGACTCATGAGGTACACCGACTCCTCGAGCACACGGCAGGCGGTCACCACCTCCGTGCCGCGCTCCAGCTCCGCCAGGACCTTCAGCGTCTCGTCAATCGGATACGCCAGGTCAGCGTCGGTGAACAACCGGAACGTGCCATGCGCCGCCAGCAGGCCGGTCGCCACGGCGTTGCCCTTTCCTCTCGTCCTGACGTTCTCCAGCAATCGCACGGCCGGGTGTGCCCGTGCGAAGTTGCGGAGGAGACTCGCGGCGGCCTCACAACTGTGGTCATCGACGAGGATCACCTCAAACCGCGATCCTTGCTGCGCCAGGAACGCCTCGACGGCACCAAGCGTCGCCGGGAGAAACTCGGCGCCGTTGTGGATCGGGATGACGAGCGAAGCCAGCGGCTTGGGAGTTGTGGAAGAGTCGGCCATCTCGCTCCGGCAGCGCAGGGCGGAGGCAGTGGCGAACCCGCTGACGGGATGGCCGCACCCCCGATCTGCGGTGGGTTGGAATTCGATGGAGCGGAGGGGAATCGAACCCCTGACCCCCTGCTTGCAAAGCAGGTGCTCTCCCGACTGAGCTACCGCCCCGAAACTACGACAGGGCTATAACTTACCGCCTTGGCCCACACCCAGCAAACCGTCGCTGCGCATTGTCTTGCGTGAGGTTGGTCGCTCATTGTGTGTCCCGCTGAGGCGGCCGCTGCGAAGTCGGGGTGTCGCTCCGAGCATCTCTGTAGCGGGATTCCCGTCACAACCCGGTCACGCTTGGCAAACCCTAGTGAGGTCCTCGCATATGTAGTATTTTGGTTGCCGACCAAGCCATCGCGCACTAGGGCAGCACCGAGGCAGGTCTGCACCATCCACCAACCTCATCAAAATTCAACAGGAGCCACAATGCAGCGAATCATGCGTCTGGCGGGAGCCGCGTGCTGCCTGGCACTCGCGCTCTCGGTCAGGCCAACCCCGGCCTCGGGACAGGGCGTGGCAGGCAGTTCGATGAATGTGACGATCACCGACGCGTCGCACGCGCCGGTGGCTGGCGCGAGCGTCACGGCCGTTCACGTCCCGTCCGGGACGACCTACCGCGGCATCACGCGAGCGGATGGCCGGTTGGCGATTCCCGGCATGCGCGTTGGGGGACCCTACAAGCTGTCGATCGCAGCGATCGGCTTCGCGCCGCAGTCGCGCAACGAGATCTACCTTTCGCTGGGTGTGGCGGCCGACATTGCCATCACGGCCAATCGCACCGCGGTGACAGTCGCCGAGATGGTGGTCAAGGGGGAGAAGGACGCCGTCTTCAGCTCGGATCGGACTGGGGCGGCGACCACCGTGCCGGCCGACGTCTTCGTCGCGCTGCCGACGATCGGGCGCGGTCTCGACAATTTCACCCGCCTCTCCCCGCTGGCGAGCGGGACGTCGACGAGCGGGACCGCGGCGAGCGGCGTGTCGTTCGTCGGCCAGGATAACCGCATCAACAACATCACGGTGGACGGCACCTACTTCAACAACTCGTTCGGCCTTGGCTCGGCGCCAGGTGCCCGGACGAACGTGTCGGCGATCTCGCTCGACGCGATCCAGGAAGTGCAGCTCAACGTGGCGCCATTCGACGTGCGGCAGAGCAACTTCGTGGGCGCCGGGGTCAATACGGTCACCAAGAGCGGCACCAACAAGTTCGCAGGGTCGTTTTCCTACCGTGGCCGTAACCAGTCCCTCGTCGGGACGCATGCCGGCGACCTGGCGTACAACCCGGGGACCTTCAACTTCCATCAGATTGGCGGGACCCTCGGTGGGCCGATCATCCCGAACCGGCTCTTCTTCTTCGGCAGCTACGAAACCGACAAGAACAGCGCGCCGGCCACCAGCTTTGTGGCCAACACCGGTGGCCAGCCGGTCATCGGCAGCGTCACGCGCGTGCTGGCGAGCGACCTTGACTCGATCAGTGCCTTCATGGCGAGCAAGTTCAACTACCAGACCGGGGGCTACCAGGGCTACAACTTCCTGGTGCCGTCCAAGCGTCTCCTTGGCAAGCTCGACCTGAACATCAACGACCGCAACAAGGTGAGCCTGCGCTACAGCATGCTCAACTCGAGCACGGATGTGCTGGAATCCAACTCGAACTCGGCGGGTGGGCTGGGAAACCGGAACGGGCGAGGCGACGCGTTGTCCTTCCAGAACTCGAATTACAAGATCAAGGAAAACAACCGCTCCTTGGCACTCAACCTGACTTCGACGATCGGCGTCAACAAGGCGAACGAGTTCACGGTCGGGTACTTCAAGAGCGACGAGAGCCGGGATTCGCTCACCGCCACCTTCCCGCTGATCGACATCCAGCAGGGCGGCGCGACGTACACGTCACTGGGGTTCGAGCCGTTCACCCCGGGCAACCAGCTCCGTTACCACAGCCTGCAGATCCAGGACAACTTCACGATCTACCTGAAGAAGCATGAGGTCAACATCGGGGCGACGTACGAGAAGTATCACTCCGACAACGTCTTCTATCCCGAATCGCAGAGCGTCTACATCTACAAGTCGCTCACCGACTTCTTCACCGACTTGAACGGCTACCTCGCCAACCCGACGCGGACCACCTCGCCGGTGACGCTGGCCGAATTCCAGGTGCGCTACAACAACATTCCCGGTCAGCTGGAACCACTGCAGCCACTGCAGGTCACGTCCAGTGGGGCCTATATCCAGGACCACTTCGGGATCGGCCGGAACGTGAAGGTGACCGTCGGGCTGCGCGCCGACCTGCACTCCTTCGACAACACCGCGGCGACCAACGCCACCGCGAATGCGATGTCGTTCCGCGATAACACCGGTGCCACGGTGCAGTATCAGACCCAGAAGTTGCCGAATAGGACGCCGCTCTGGTCACCCCGGCTCGGCTTCAACTGGGATGTGAACGGGGCGCGCCAGACCCAGGTGCGCGGTGGCACCGGTGTCTTCACCGGGTCACCCCCGTACGTCTGGATCTCCAACCAGGTCGGCCAGAACGGCATCCTCACGGGCTTGGTCCGCGCCACCAATACCACGGCGTATCCCTTCAACCCGAGCCCGAACACCTACAAGCCGACCACCGTGACTGGTGCGCCAGCGAGCAGCTACGAACTGGACTTCACCTCGGCGGACTTCAAGTTCTCGCAGCTGTGGCGGACCGACCTGGCGATCGACCAGAAATTGCCGTGGGGTGTCACGGGAACGATCGAGTATGTCTACAACCGGGACGTCAACGCGCCGATCTACTTCAACGCCAATCTCCCGGGGCCAGTCAGCAATTTCACCGGCGTCGATGCGCGCCCGCGTTACTCGCTGACGAGTACCGCTCCCAAGTTGAACAGCAGCATCACGGCAGCGTACGTGATCGGCAACTCGAGCGCTGGCCACTCGTGGATGGGCGCGGCCTCGCTGGAGAAGGCCTTCAAGGGCGGACTCTATATCAAGACCGGGTACAGCAACGGCAAGGCCTACTCCATGTTCGATCCGGGCTCAGTGGCGAGCGGGTCGTGGACCAGCAACGCCACGGCGAGTGATCCGAACAACCCGGCCCTCGGTATCTCGAGCAACTCCCCGGGGAAGCGGTTCTTCGTAGCCGTGTCGAAGCGGCTCGAGTACTTCAAGATGGGCGCCACGACCGTGTCGCTGTATTACAACGCCAACACCATTGGCAACGCCTCCTATACCTTCTCGGGCGACCTGAACGCCGATGGCGCCTCGAGCAACGACCTGATCTACATCCCCAAGAACGTCGCGGAGATGAATTTCAAGTCGCTCACTTCAAACACGGTGACGTTCACCCCCGCCCAGCAAGCCGCAGCATGGGATGCCGTCATCACCCAGGATCCCTATCTCAGCACGCACCGTGGCGGCTATGCCGAGCGTGGCGGAGTCTTCCTGCCAATGGTCAAGCGGGCGGATCTGAGTGTCGTGCAGGAAGTCTTCGGCAAGGTGCGCGGAACGAACAGTGCGCTTGAATTCCGCCTCGACGTCCTCAACGTCGGGAACCTGATCAACAAGCACTGGGGCCTGGGGCGCACGTTCGTCACCACCCAGCCGCTCGTCTCCGGCGGCGCTGATGCCAATGGCGCGGTCACCTACACCCTGAAGACCACCGGCACCACGCCGACCACCACGGCACTGATCACCACCCTGATGCAGCAGACCGCGACGGTGGCGGACGTGTACCGTCTCCAGCTCGGCGGGACCTGGCGCTTCTTCTAGCCAGACCGCAGCATCGCACGTCGGGCGGGCCGTTCCGGATCTTCCGGGGCGGCCCGTTCGCCTGCCAGGCGGATAGAAGGCCCCCGGAGGCGACCCCGTTACGCCCACCAGGCCCACGCGGGAGACCATTCAGGCCCGGACACCACGCGGCGCCCCGGAGTCGTCTCCGAGGCGCCGCGCTGGCACCTGTCAGTCCTGCCGTGCGGGAGCCGCTCGGCTACATCCCGCCACCGCGGCCGCCCCGACCAGCACCGGCCGGAACAGGCAGCGGATGGGGCAGCTTCTCATCGCGCTGCGCCGCCTGCCAGGCGAAGCTCGCGGCCACCATCGCGTTGAACTTCATGTCATCCGGCTGGAGGCGCTCGTAAACGTCCTGGTTGACATGGTGCGTCCGGCCGCTGTAGTCGAGGCCATCCTGAATGAACTGGAAGCCCGGCAACCCGACGCCAACGAAGTTCAGGTGATCGGTCCCACCGGTGTTGCTGATGGTGATGGTCTTCATCCCCATCGCCTTGAACGGCGTCATCCAGGCGTCGAAGATCGGCCGTTCGGCCTCCATCCCCTGGAGGTAGATCCCGCGGATCTTCCCGCCGCCATTGTCGACGTTGAAGTACGCCGCAAGCTTCTCGTGCTCGGGCCTCGGCTCCGCGAGGGTGCCGTAGTGCAGCGCGGTGTACTCGCGCGAACCATAGAGCCCCTGCTCTTCCCCGGTCCACAACCCGATGCGAATGGTCCGGCGCGGTTGGAGGTTGAGCGCCTTCAGGATCCGCATTGCTTCCATCATCACCGCCGACCCGGCCGCGTTGTCCGTGGCGCCGGTGCCCGAATGCCACGAATCAAAGTGCCCGCCGATGATGACGACTTCATCCTTGAGCGCCGGATCGGCGCCCGGAATTTCGCCGATGTAGTTGAACGAGGTCGTGTCGGCGGGATAGAAGGTGTTCTGCATGTCGAGCTCGAGCACCACCGGCACGTTCTTCTCGAGCATTCGGGCGATCCGCCCGTATGACTCGGTCGCGACATGCACGTAGGGCACCTGCGGCGCACCCTTGACGCGGGACGCCCCGTTGTCCGTGGCAATCGCGCCACCGACATAATTGCCGCCACGTCCACCCATGAGAATCGCACCGACGCCCTGCGCCTGCATCCAGCGCAACGCGGTGGTGTCGCTGGCGAGGTTGAAGCGCCCGCCCCCGAAGCCGCCGCGTCCGCCAGCGGCACCTGCCGGTGGAGCCACTGGTGGCGGCGCCGCCGCGGCCGCCTGCTGGCAGATCGGCGACAGCACGGGCGGCGTCAGCGGCGTGCCGCCCCGACCGCCGGCGCCACCGCGTCCACCCCGCCCGCCACCCGGGAAGGCGAGATTGTACAACGCCGAATCGCTGAGGCGCGCGGCGTAGGCATTGAACTCGGTCACAGGAACATCAACCGCCGCGGTCGGCAGGATGAACGCATTCGCGAGCTTCCCGGCGAACTTCTCCTTCAACTCGGCGAAACAGTCCACCTGAACGCGAACCGCCGGGCCGCTCACCTTGGCGGGCGGATGGAGCGGTGCCTTGCCCTTCCCGACGAACGCCAGCTTGCTGCTGACCGACCACGCGCGCGGTACGGCTTCGATGATGAACGGATTGGGCGAGATCGCCATGAAGGAGAAGCGTTCATTCGCCCAACTGAGCGCGTTCGGCACGTACCAGGGTTCGGCATGCACGTTGGCCAGGCCATACGACTTCATCGTCGCCATGACCCACTCGCCCGCCTTCTTGACGTTCGGCGACCACGTCAGGTTCGGACCATAGACGTCCGTCATCCAGCTGGCGATTGTCATGACTTGCGAACTGTCCATCGCCAGGGTGCGGATTCTGGCGATCGTCGCGGTGTCGACCTTCTCCTGCGCCGTCAACGGCGTGGCGATCATCACCGCCGTGGCCGCGATGGCAATGCAACGCGAGGGTACTCGAATGGACATGCTGGGGCTCCGCATTATAGAGGGTGCCGCTCGGGGATAGCGATGAAGAATGGCCCCACTTGGAACCGTTGTCACCTGCGGAAATGCACGACGCCCCACATGGAATTCCCATGCGGAGCGTCGGATTTAGCGGACTGCGTCGTCAGATCGAGAAGCCCACCAAGGCGAGAAAGGTCCGTGTCTTCTGGTCCACCCCGGCACTCACGTCGTGAATGTCAATGAGTCCCCAACTGTAGCGTCCTTCGAGAGTGATCCCCTTGTTGCCTCCGATCCGGACCCCGCCCCCGAGCACCGCACTCCAATCCGTCGACTTGACGGTTCCGCTGGCACACGTGACTTCGAGCACCTTGCAGCTGAGCCGGAAGCCGGCCGACGGCCCGGCGTACACCATCGGCTGGATCCCCGGCGTCCCGAGAGTCACCTTGAGCAGGACCGGCACCTCAACATAGTCCAGCTTGGGGGAGGTTCCTGACGGAGTGCCCGATGCGGTGACCCCCTTCTGGACATAGAGAATCTCCGGCTGGATCCCGATCAGGCCCGAGCGCATGTCCAGCGCGATGCCGGCCGCGAAGCCTGTGCGAGTGGCGAAGTCGGGCGACTTGTTCGAGAGCGTGGCGAACGACAGCCCGCCCTTGAGGCCGAGCGAAGTTTGCGAAGAGGCCGCCACCGGGAAGCAGACTGCGCATCCGGCCAGCAACAGGAAATGGTTCCGTCCGATCATGAAGACTCCTCGTGCGGGTTCACGAGGGAGACGCCGGTCGGTCAGGGATATGCACCGTCAGCTGGTGGGGGGGGTCATCCCAAGGCGACCAGCCAGGCGATCCGCGGCACGGAGCCCGCCCCGAAGCACATCGCTGACCACGATCCCATCCCGCCACGAACCGGTCAGTACCAGACGCGGCACCGCTTCCTCGATCTGCTCGGCCGCCGCGAGACAGGCGTCATGCCCGCGCACCGCCTGCGGAAACGCTTCCGGCCACCGGGTCACCTCGGAGAAGACCGGCTCCCCCTCGGCACCGATCAGGCCGACGAGCTGGTCCCGCACCAGTGCAATCAGTTCTGCTGCGGGAAGGACGGCGGTCTTCGGATGACGCACACCGCCGATCAGGCAGGTGAGCAAGACATGACCCTCCGGCGCGCGATCGGCGAACACCGTCGAGGGAATCAGCACACTCAACACCGGGCTGTCCTCGGCCGAGGGCACGCGGATGCTCAGCCCGTCGAGTGGGTGACCGATGCGTGCCCGCGCAAACCCGAGTGATACCGAAGCGACTGGGGCGTGGGGCATCGCCGCCAGCCGGTGCACCGCGTCGCGCCAATCGGCCGGAACTTCAATCTTGGCAAGTGCCGGCGCCGGCACGGCCAGGACCACGCCGTCGAATCGCTCCGTGCCGACGTGGGTGCGAACGGAGCAGCCGACAGGGTCCGCCGCGATCTCTTCGACTCTGGTCGCAAGGTGGAAGTGCACGCCAGGGAAGGTCCCCAGCGCTTCCGTCATCTCGGCCAACCCGTTGGGACAACTCCAGGCCCCCTGCGGCCTGCCCCGCATCCGGCGACGAGCTTCCATGCCAGCCCGCATCTGTCCCTTGAGGACAGAGCCCGCCGATTGCTCGAACTCCACCAGCTTCGGGAAGAGATATCGCACCAAGGTGCGTGTGGCGTCGCCAGCACTCATCTCGGCGACCAGTGAGTCAAAGAGTCGTTCGGCAACTTCATCGCCGAAACGACGCCGCGCGAAGGCGTCGACCGACTCATCCTCGCCCGCAGCGCGCTTCGGCACGAAGGGCTCGCGCGCCATGCGCAGCCGGCCCGCAAGCGACAGCAGTGGAGAGGCAATCAGGTCGCCGAGCGTCGCCGGAATCGGCTGCGGCACACCGTGGTGTACCACATACCGCCGCCGTGCCGCGCCTGAGGTGCGAAGGGTCCGCGGGGCAAGTCCCGCGGCATCGAGGAGCGAGCGCACCTCCGGCGCGGGTTCGGCCACGAGCAGGGCCCCGGCTTCGGCGATCCAGCCGTCACGCCGGACAGTGCGGATTCGGCCTCCCACCGCCTGACCGGATTCGAAGAGCGAAACCTCCGCGCCCGACGCGGCGAGCCGGGCGGCCGCCATGAGTCCACCGGCTCCCCCTCCGACGACGGCGATTCGTGGAGCGCTCACGGCAGCTCGTCGATGGTCACGCGATACCCGGTGGCATCAATGAGCCCGAAACTGGTGCGATCGGCCACCTGGCCGATGACCGCGACATAGTCGCTTGCGCGCGAGACGTCCGGCACTTTCAGGCGCACCAGGGCGCCCGCAGCCAGGTTGCCGACCACCATCAGGTGCACCCCTGCCCCATCGGTGTAGCTGGTTACTTCATAGCTTCCCACCGCCTCGACCGACTGCACTGCACCGCCACTGACGACGAGTACCATGGCGCCGTCGTTTGTGCCGGCCGTCGCAAGGTGGACCGTGAGCGTACCGGGCACCGTACTTGGGACCGTCGCGTGACACGCCGCGAGCAGAAATAGCAGGCAGGCGAGGCGTTTCACCGCACACCAGCCTTCGGGGACGGAATGCGTTGCAGGACCGGCGGGACATGCTGGCCCGTGCGCCGCAGCCACGCCAGGTAATCTCCCACATCGAAGACGCCGTTGCGATTGCCGATCTCGTCCAGGTAGGCCGCCGCGGCCGCATCGAGCGGCGGCCCACCGAGGAGCGCGCGCGCTGCGGCGCCGGCATCGATGGCGGCGCTCTGCACGAAGAGCGCGCTCAAGTCGTAGGGCTTGTCCACCTCGAAGCTCACCGATGGACTTCTCGAGATGGTGTCACCGCGCCACCCCACGAATTCCGCGCCAGCCGATGGCGCCGCCACGAGGGACACTGCCGTCCCGGCGGCCAGGAAGACACCGGCGCCCAGCGCGGCGGTGTTCCCACTCACGGTACCCGGTCCGCTCACGGTCAGGCGGAGTCGGTGCGTCACATCGAAATCCGCATAGAGGGAATCCGGCGAACCGCTGCGCGCGACGATCGTGTGCGCCCGTGCACCACCATCGCTCCACCGGAGAAAGCGAAGGGCGCTCCGACCATCGAAGGCCAATTGCAGTGAATCGCTGTCCACCTGGATCGTGTCGCCAGCCGCGAGGACCTCCCTCCAGGTGGTCGCCGTCACGCTGTTTGCCCGAATCCGGGCCTGCGACGCGCGGGAAGCGACAAGGCTCGGGATGCGCCGCACAAACCGGAATGGGATGCTTCCGTCACCAAGGGAGAAGATCCGGTCAAGGCGGACGTCGAGTGAGGCCGCGTCGTAGTCCACGGCCGAGGGAATCGTCGAGAGACCAAATGCATGGTTGTCAGTGCTTCCCGGGTAGGGATCACCGGCATCACCGCGATTCTGCGACCCGGGCGTGCGGAGCTGGTTGAGGCCATCGGCCTGGATCAACGAGAGTCCTTGCCGCGGCCCGGTATTGACCCGGTTGCTCGCCAAGCCGGCATCGATCCGGTCGTGATCCACCTGCCAGATCAGCAACCCTGGTGCCTTGGGCCGCGCGAAGGCGGGATTCATCATCGCGGTGTCACTCGCCAGTGCCTGCCGATTCTCAAGGACGAGATCGATGCTTCGATTGGCCGTGCCGGCGAGGTACACCGTCCCCGATGCCTGCACCGCCGGTACGATTCGTGTCGTGCCGCTCACCAGGGTGTCGACCCGGACCCAGCCAAGCCACGCGAGGGACCAGGCATCGAAGGACGAGGGCGATGAGGGGCGGGCGTAGTTACCCGAACCCATGATGCTCCACTCCCCAACGCCCTGGGTCGCCGAGTTCGGGTCGGTGTCGTAGTAGTCCGGCAAGCCGAAGGCATGACCGGTTTCATGCGCCACGGTGCCGATGGGCATGATCTGACCGTTGCTGCATCCGGTGTTCCCGCCAAGGCCCGACTGGATGGTGTACGACTCCACCTTGAGGAACTGGCCGGGAATCAGTTGACCACCAGGACCACGACGAGGGGTCTTCGTCACGTACGGCTGGCCACCGTTCCACCCCGAGATGCGGTAGCGGTGTGACCAGATCCCGGAGGTGCCGCACGCCCCATCGACCGTCGGCTGCAGGAAGGCCACCACATCAACCACCCCATCGTCATCGCCGGAATTCGGGATCCCATCAGGGCCGTCATTGTCGAATCGGTTCCAGACCGTGTCACCACCGGCGCGGAGCGATATCGAATCGAGGGCGGCCAACAGGAGGTCGGCCATCCGGGAGCGAGCACGCGAAGGACACGGGGCCACAACACCCACGCCATTGCAGCCATCCTGGTAGTAGGTCGAGGCGGAATCGACTCGAATCCAGTCCAGGACCACGCCGTCGAGCACGATGTTGTTGCGTGATTGCGTGGCGTAATACGTCTTCACGCTCCACGGGCGGCTGCTTGGAGCCGACGAGAAGAGAAGATCCTGATACTGCGCCGCGGGATAGGGCGGGTCGACATCCCGGTAGGCGATCGGCAGGACCGGGATGAAGAAGCTGCCGCGGACCGCCAGCCCGCTGGGGCCGGAGGCATTGAGGCGGGCGAACGCACGCCCCTGGAGCAGTCCCACTCGATCGGCCATCACCCGGTTGGCCCGGACTCGCCAGCCACCGTCCACTGCAAAGTCGAAACCCCGGACCTCAAAATCGCCGATTTTTGCCCTGGGATATTGGCCCAGGAGCGGAAAAGCGCCCAGGAATGCCGCAAACACGGCCAGAACGACAGGACGACGGCACCCTGCCCCACGCGGCCTGATGGGCAATTCCGCTTGTGTCGGTCCGGTTGGGGGAATAGTTTTCGCCTCTTGAATGGGCCGTGCTAGCACCGTACCTAACTTGGCCTCCCTACCGAAGAAGATCTACCCGAGCTCCGCGAGGATCCATGGCCAGTGAAACCCTGCCGACCCAGGAGACCCAGGTGGCGCTGTTCGACAAGTGCCGGAGTTTCACCGCTGCCCGGGATCTGCAAGCCGCTGGCCTCTACCCCTACTTCAAGCCGATTTCGGAATCCGAGGACACCGTTGTAGTGGTCGAGGGGAAGCAGCGGATCATGCTGGGCTCGAACAACTACCTCGGGCTGACCCACCATCCGAAGGTCCTCGAGGCGGCCGCACGGGCCCTCCACCGGTATGGCTCGGGCTGCACCGGGTCCCGTTTCCTGAACGGCTCCCTGGATTTGCATGAGCAGTTGGAACGCGCGCTCGCCGAGTTCCTCGGCAAGGAGATGTGCCTCGTCTTCTCGACCGGCTACGGCGCCAACCTCGGCCTGATCTCCGGCCTCGTCGGCCGGGGTGAAACCGTCTACCTCGACAAGCTCGATCACGCCTGCATCGTCGATGGCGCCAAGCTCTCCTTCGGCGTCACCCAGCGCTTCAACCATGGCAATCTGGACCAGCTGGCCCTCCTGCTTGAGCGGAACGCCTCGGGCAAGGGCGGATTGATCGTCGTTGATGGCGTCTATAGCATGGAAGGCGACATCGCCAACATTCCCGAGCTGTCGAAGCTCGCAAAGCGCTATGGCGTGGCCCTGGCGGTCGATGACGCCCACTCCCTCGGTGTGCTCGGCCCGAACGGGGAGGGCACCGGGGCCCACTTCGGGATGCAGGCCGATGTGGACATCATTGCGGGCACGTTCTCCAAGTCGCTGGCCTCGGTTGGCGGGTTCATTGCGGGTGACGAACCGGTGATCCATTACCTCAAGCATCATTCCCGGCCGTTCATCTTCACCGCCTCACTCCCGCCGGCCAATACGGCCGGAGTGCTCGCTGCCCTGCAAGTGCTCCAGAGCGAGCCCGAGCGCCGCGACCGGTTGTGGGCCAATGCCCACCACCTGCGCGAAGGGTTGGCCGCGCTTGGGTTCCAGCTCGGCACCACCGAGACACCCATCATTCCGGTGCTCACCGGGCCGCTGAATACCACCTTCCTGTTCTGGCGTCGGCTCTATGACGAAGGGGTCTTCACCAATCCGGTCGGCCCACCGGCGGTGCCGCCCGACGGGTGCCGCCTGCGCACCAGTGTCATGGCGACCCATTCAAGCGACCAGATCGATTTCTGCCTCGAGGCCTTTGGGCGGATCGGCAAGGAACTGGGGGTTATCTGAGCACTGCGCCGGCCATTCGGCGAGTCGAGTCGGCCAAGGACCTGCAGCGCTTCATCGACCTGCCTTACGAACTGCATCGGCGGGACCTTAACTGGGTCCCGCCGTTTCGTGCTGAGGTCAAGAAGCTGCTCGACCGCGCGCATAATCCGTTCTTTCAGCACGCCGAGGCGGACTACTTCCTGGCCGAACGGGACGGTCAGGTGGTCGGGCGGATCGCGGCCATTCACAACCACCTCCACAACCAGCACCACCATGACAAGGTGGGCTTCTTCGGCTTCTTCGAGGTCATCAATGACTTCCCGGTCGCCAAGGCGTTGCTCGATGCCGCGAGCGACTGGTTGAAGGCGAGGGGTCTCGACACGATGCGCGGCCCGGCGTCGTTCTCGGTGAACGACGAGTGGGGTCTGAAGATCGGCGGATTCGACACGCCGAACACGCTGATGATGCCGCACAATCCGCCGTACTACCTCACGCTGCTCGAGACGGCGGGATTCGTGAAGGCCAAGGACCTGGTGGCGCTGCAGGGGGGCTCGCTCGAGGGACCGCTGACTCCGCCGGAGCGCACCGAGCGGGCGGTCACCCTGCTGAAGCAGCGGTACGGCATCACGATCCGGCCGCTCAACATGAAGGATTTCAAGGGCGAGGTCGAGCTGGTCAAGCAGCTCTACAATGATTGCTGGGAGGACAACTGGGGCTTCATCCCGATGACGGACGCGGAGATCGACACGCTCGCCGAGGGGTTCAAGCCGGTGGTAGTCCCCGAGCTGGTACCGTTCGTCATGAAGGATGGCAAGCCGATCGCCTTCGGCCTGACCCTGCCGGACCTCAACGAGGTGCTGCGCACCAACCGGAACGGCGGGATGTTCCCCGCGTCGTTGGTGATGCTCTACAAGCTGAAGATGAAGAAGCTGACCCGCTCGCGCATCCTCCTGCTCGGGGTGCTGCCCGAGTGGCGCGGGAAGGGGATCGACTCGGCGCTCTACCACTGGATCTGGACCAAGGCCGCCGCACGCGGCATCGGCTGGGGTGAGGCGAGTTGGCTGCTCGAAGACAACCTCGGCATCATCCAGGGGTTGAGCAAGGCCGGATTTACCCCCTACCAGACCTTCCGCATTCTCGACCGCCCGACATGAAGGCGCTGGTCACCGGGGCGACGGGGTTCGTCGGCGGCCACCTCGTCGACCAGCTCCTCACCCGCGGTGACACCGTCACGGCGCTGGTGCGCTCACCTGCCCGCGCTCCGTCACTCGCCAAGCGCGGGGTGATCCTGCACCACGGGGACCTCAGCCATCACGAGACGCTGCGAGCGGCCGTGACGGGGCAGGATGTCGTCTTCCATGCGGCAGCGCTCACCGGAGCGGTCGACGAGGCGGAGTTTCTGTCGGCCAACCGCGACGGTACCGCCAACCTCGCGCGCGCTTGCGTGCTCGCCGGCGGCCAGCAGCGCTTCGTCCTGATCAGTTCGATGGCGGCCGGCGGTCCAGCGCGTCGCGGCGCGCCACGCACCGAGGTCGGCCCCGACCGGCCTGTCACCATGTACGGGCGCAGCAAGCTCGCCGGGGAGCAGGTGCTGCGGCGCGAACCACTGGACTGGACCATCCTGCGCCCGCCGACGGTCTACGGCCCGCGGGACCGCGACAACCTGCTCGCGATCTTCCGGGCCACGCGCCTGGGGTTCGCGCCGGTGTTCGGCGATGGCTCGATGGAGATCTCCCTCATCCATGTGGTCGACCTCGCCTCCGCGATCGCGCGGGCGGGGACCACGTCCGGCCTCGCTGGCCGACTTTTCTATGTCAATCATCCAGAGATCGTGACCTCGGCCGACCTCGTCCGGGCGATCGGCCGATCGATGGGCCACGAGGTGCGGTTGCTGCCGGTTCCGGAGTGGATCGCGCGTGGATTGCTGACCATCTCCGGCACGACGGCCGGGCTCTTGCGCCGCAAGACGATTCTTCGCGCCGACAAGGCCAACGAGTTCTATCAGGACGCCTGGACGGCCGACCCGGTCGC
>JANYAG010000089.1 GCA_025361465.1 Gemmatimonadota bacterium | reverse complement strand
CTGATCACGACCGTACCCACGGTCGAGTATCACGTCTACACCACCGACGGCAAGATGCTGCTGGTCGAGAATCCCAGCGCCCTCCCCGACCCGGCCAACATCACCCGCATCGAGGAACCGTACGTGAAGGCGCGGATCATGGCTCCCTCCGAGTACATCGGCGGCATCATGAACCTGGGCCAGGAGCGCCGCGGCGAGTACCACGGCATGACCTACCTCGATGCCGAACGCGTCGAGTTCACGTTCGATTTCCCGCTCGGCGAGATCGTGCTCGACTTCTATGACAAGCTGAAGTCGATCTCGCGCGGGTATGCCTCGCTCGACTATGAGCTGGTGGGTTTCCGCGAATCGTCGCTGGTGCGGCTTGACATGCTGCTCAATGGCGACCCGATCGACGCCTTCAGCGTGATCATCCATCGCGACAAGGCGTACGAATGGGGCCGGAAGATCGCCGAGAAACTCAAGGAGCTGATTCCCCGGCAGCTCTTCCCCGTGGCGATCCAGGCGGCGATCGGCAACAAGGTCATCGCGCGCGAATCGATCTCGGCATTGCGAAAGGACGTGCTCGCCAAGTGCTACGGCGGCGACATCACCCGCAAGCGCAAGCTGCTCGAGAAGCAGAAGGAGGGGAAGAAGCGCATGAAGCAGATCGGCTCCGTCGAGATCCCGCAGGAGGCGTTCCTGGCCGTCCTGCAGGTGGACTAGCGCGTTGCCCGCGCCGAGCGGCCCGCCCCGGCGCATCGGCTTCGATGCGCTTCGTGCGCTCCGCAATCCCACCGGCCTGGGCAACTACAGTCGGGGGGTCCTCCGCGGGTTGCGGGCTGTCGACCCCGCCCTTGACCTCCATCTGTTCACCACCGCCACGGCTCGCCCCGACTACGCCACCCTCCCCAGCGAACTTGGCGCGCGGCTGCACCTGCCGCCGCTGGTCTGGCAGCGCCGGGGATTCCGCTCGATGTGGCGGGTGTTCCGGCTCGGGCGCGCGGCACAGCGCGTCGGCCTCGACCTCTTCCATGGGCTGTCACACGAAATACCGAGGGACTTGCCGGGCACACGGATGCCATCGGTGGTCACCTTTCTCGACCTGATCTATCATCGCCACCCCGAGTACTTCCCCGCTTTTGACCGTCACAGCTACGAATGGCGCTATCACTGGAGCGCTGAACATGCGACTGCCATCGTCGCCATCTCGGCCCAGACCCGCGATGACCTGGTCGCCTGCTACAACATCCCGGCTGCGCGCATCTGCGTCATCCCGCCGGCCTGTGACCCGCGCTTCGCACGGCCCTGCCCCGCCGACGTGCGCGCCGCGGTGCGCGCCCGCTGCGGCGTGCCGGAGCAGTTCCTCCTTTCGGTCGGCACACTCGAGCCCCGGAAGAACCAGGCGCTCGCCATCGAGGCCGTCGCCCGACTCGGGGCGGCAACCCCGATGCTGGTCCTGGTGGGGCGTGACGGTGGCAGCGCCGCCGATTTGCAGCGAGTGGCCGAGGCGCGCGGCATCGCGGGCAGGGTGCGAATCCTCACAACCGTCGGGTCCGCCGACCTCCCAGCCCTGATGCAATCCGCCGCCCTCTTCCTCTATCCCTCCTTCATCGAAGGGTTCGGGATGCCGATCGTCGAGGCGCTGAGCGCGGGGGTCCCGGTCATCACGTCGGCCGGCGGCTGCTTCGCCGAAGCCGGGGGGACCGGCACGCGCTACGTCGACCCGACCGATGCGCCCGGGCTGGCCGAGGCCATCGCCGAAGTCCTTGCCGATTCAGCCCTTGCCGAGCGGATGCGCGCGGCGGGGCGGCAACACGCCGAGGGGTTCGACGGCTCGACGCTGGCGCGGCGCCTCCTCGCCGTCTACGATGCGGTGATGGCAGATCGGCCGGTGCCCGCCGAACTGCATGCCCCTGCCCTTGAGTCCACCGGCTGAACGCACTCTCGCGGAGCGTCGTTGCATGCGCTGGGTAATCGGTGTCGACATCGGTGGAACGAACCTGGTGGTCGGGGCCGTCGCTGAGGATGGCTCTCGCGTCGTCGGTGCGCACGTGCGACCGACCGACCCGACCCGCGGTGCCGATGCGGTTGTCCACGACATCGTGGCCATGGTCGAGCACACCCGCGAAGTGTTGCGGTTCGGCGAGCCGGATGCCGATGTCCTTGGCCTGGGCATCGGCGCCCCAGGCCCACTCG
>JANYAG010000070.1 GCA_025361465.1 Gemmatimonadota bacterium | reverse complement strand
GTTGCAACGACCGATTGAATCCACCCTGTATGCGAGGCCCGGAGACGTCGATCGCCACGACATGGGCCGCACCGAGGCGACGACAGGTGTTCACCGGTACCGGTTCCGCCAAACCCCCGTCCACCAGAACCTGGCCTTCGCTGGACAACGGCTCGAAGAGCCCGGCGATCGCCGAAGAAGCGTATACCGCCTCGACCAGCGATCCTCCGACGAACTGCACCGCACAACCGGAGACTATGTCGAACGCTGTCGTAGCGAACCCTATCCTTGTCTCTCCGAGCGTGGCGTCGCCGAGCAATTCACGCAACGCGGCACGCATCGCGTTCGCTCCGATCAGGCTGCCACGGGCGCGAGCGGCGCGCCCCAGAGCATCCACCAAGTCAAGGAAGCCAATGGAAAGGTGTCTGTTTGTGATCCTCACGGTCTCAAATCCTTCAAGGCTGAGGCCGATCCTCGCCCTGGCCAGATATGCGAGCAGGCGCTCCTCGGCTTGCATGGCAGAGCTGGACGTCGCGTACAGCGCTCCGATGATCGCTCCCATGCTGGTGCCTGCGAGATACGAGACAGGGATTCCCTCCCGATCGAGCACCTTGAGCACACCGAGTTGTGCCAGAGCCCGCCCGCTACCGCCTGAGAGCGCGATGCCGAGGCAACCGCCAACTCGCGGGGTGCACCAACCGGCTTCGCCTGCAGACTTCCCGGACACAGGGGCAACGCGTCCGATGGTAGTCACCGCCGGTCTCCGCCACGAAGGTGGCCGAAGGATTCTAGTGCTTCCATACCTTTACCATGAAGAAGTTGTACAACGGCGCGAACACCAAGCCGACGACGAAGCCATAGCCTACGATCTCACCAAGGCCTAGCAGAAAACTCCCCCACGAAGTCCACTGAATGCCAGGCAGCCGAACGACCCAGTCGTGGGACATCCGAGCACCAAAGAGAAGCTCGTCTCCCACACAGAGCAGGTATCCAATCGCAAAGAAGCTGGCAGTCGCTGAGCCAACTACTCGCCAGTCAAGTCGCATGAATCCCCCCCTCGGTGACGGTCTGGTGGCCGATCTTCCTGCCTCGGCTACGGCGCAGCAGGCAGGACGCGTTCCGCGTACTCCTGCGGGTAAGAGTCGAACTTCGCGAGACACGCTGCGGAGCAGAGGTAAACGGTGCCCCGAACCACGGACCGTGTGCCGGCCGCCCGGGTCACGTCTACGTCCATGCCACAGACCGGGTCCCGTGCGCTGCGCAGTGCTCGACCCGCGCGCCTGTCGCCGGCGGCTCGATCGGCGGGCTCCTTGTGCCCGTGCCTGCCACAGCCGCCTTGCTCCATCATCCAGCAGAACAGGAATCCCAAGGCTAGAAAGCAGATCAGGCTGGTCATGGCGCCATTGATTGTGGGCCTGGCTCCTCACCCTGCTGGCAAGCGTTTCCGGACACATTCGCCTCGGCTGACGTGGCCAGCGCTCCCGTCCACAGGCGATATCGCGTCGGCCAGCACGGGGATGGTGACTCGATCCAAGGCCTTGGGATCGACCTTTACCGGGCATCTCCCAAGCGGCAATTCGCCTGCGGACTGCCTGGAGTTGTGACCACAGTGGCTGTGACCAGTTTATGCCCCGGCCGATGATGCGGGTGTGAACCGCCCGTTAAGGTTTGTTGAGACGCGGCACACCTCGGTTTGGCATTCCAGGTTCCTCAACGGGAGATTGAGGTATCTTGGAACTGGAATCCGGCGCGCCCGGGCAGACGGACTTCGGAAAGCTCGACCGGCCGCACAATCCATTCTCACCCCATCCCGTCACCCCGGAGCCGCAGGTGCGAATTCTGGTTGTCGAAGATGACCCCAAGACCGCACGATTCCTCAAGCAAGGATTGGAGGAAGAGGGCCATGCAGTCGACATCGCCACCGACGGCGAGGAGGGATCATTCCTTGGCCACCTCAACCCCTATGACCTGATCTTGCTCGACATCCAGCTTCCCAAGCGGAACGGATTGCAGCTTTCGACGGAGCTGCGACGGGAAGGCATTGTCACTCCGATCCTGATGCTCACCGGCCGGGATTCAACCCCGGACGTGGTCCGCGGGCTGAACGCTGGGGCGGACGACTACCTGACCAAACCCTTCGACTTCGACGAGTTGTTGGCCCGGGTGAGGGCGCTCACCCGCAGGCAGACAGGACCGGTGAGCGGCACATTGCGCTTCGGTGATCTGGAGCTGGATCGCCTCAAGCGCCAAGTGCGCCGGGGGACACAGCTGATCGATCTGTCACCCAGGGAGTTCCGACTGCTGGAGTACTTCATGCTGCACCCCGAACATGTGGTCACTCGCGTCCAGTTGCTCGAGAAGGTGTGGGACATGTCGTTCGATCCGGAGACGAACGTGATCGAGGCACACATCTCCAATCTGCGCAAGAAGCTCGAGGAACATGGCGGTCTGCGCCTTCTTCAGACGGTCCGCGGAGCGGGATACGCCCTCCGGGAATCTGGAGAATGATGTGACGTCCTTTCGGGCCGCCCTCGCGCTCCGCGTAGCCCTGGGAGTCTTCGCGCTGCTCGTTGCCTCCGGCGTCGTCAGCGTAATCGCCCTGCGCACCATCCTCTACCGTCAGCTCGACGGGACCCTGGTCCACCTCGCAGAAGTGGAGGCGCAGGCCGGCGCCGCAACCAGCGGATCGGAATTCAAGTTCCATGAGGGTGTCCTGCTCGCCGCACGAGAAGGGCCTTCGGTGGAGTTGATCCGGTACGCCCAGCTCTGGAACCAGGATGGCCGGCCGGTAGTACGCAGCAGCAATCTCTCGAGTGATCTCGTGCTGCCACCGTCCGCTCTTGTCGCCGCGGCCGCTGGCCGAGTGGCGACCTTCAGCCAGAGTTGGCGCGGCCGGCCGCTCCGCAGTGTGGTCTACCCGATGCAACTCGTCGGCGCGGCCCACCAGGTCCATCTCCTGCAGGTGGCCGCACCCACCGAACCCCTGCGCCAGACCCTGATCCGATTCTCGGTGCTCGTCATGCTCCTGACGGTGTTGGGAACCATCTGGGCGTACGCGCTCGGAAGGAAGCTGGCGGCGGTCGCGTTGCGGCCAACAGGGGAGATCACCGCGCAGGCCGAATCGATCTCCGCAGGAACCCTCTCCGAGCGTATCACGGCGCATGCGGACGCCGAGGAATTCACGCGGCTGGTGACGGTCCTGAACCTGATGCTCGACCGGCTCGATGGAGCGTTTCAGATCCAGCGCCAGTTCACCGACGACGCGAGCCACGAGCTCCGGGCACCCCTCACTGTCCTCAAGGGCGAACTCGACGTCACGCTGAAACGAGAGCGGAGCACGGAGGAGTATCGGGAAACCCTGGTCCGGTGCCGTGAGGAAGTGAAGCGACTCTCCAGGCTCGCGAGCGACCTGTTGGTGCTCGCGCGTTCCGACTCCGCTGTGCCGCTGGAGCATGTGGCTGACGTCGACATTCGCGGGCTGATCCACCGCGTGGTGTCGCGGTTTGACTCGGCGGCGGCAACTCGCGGCGTCCATCTTGCCATTCACGCGGAACAGGTAACGCTCCCGGGTGATGAGCGCATGCTGGAGCAGGTGGTGAGCAATCTCGTGGACAATGCGGTGCGGTACTGCCGATCAGGAGGCGAGGTCCGGATCGAACTTGCCGATGAGGGTGGTGCGGTCCTGACGGTCCGTGACGATGGGCCGGGGATCAGTCCGGAGCACGTACCACGTCTGTTCGTCCGGTTCTTCCGCGGCGATCCAGCGCGGCAGCGAAGCGACGGCACTGGCCTTGGTTTGGCGATCGCCAAGGCCGGTGCCGAGGCCCACGGGGGTCACCTCGAATTCGTCGGCAATGGGCCAGGGGCGATCTTCCGCCTCTGCCTGCCGCTCGAGGGACCCGCAGCCCGATCGACGGCCCGGGTGACCTGAACCGGACCGCACGATCGCGGCTCCTGTCCAGATGCCGACGCTACCACCTCCCCGAGTGTTGCCGCCGCGGCTAACGGTGCGCGTACGTAGTCAGTTTGCCGTCCCTGCCCATGGCCAGCACCTCATATGGCTGATGAGCCTGCCCGGGCTCTTCCATGCCAGGAGAGGACGGGGGCATCCCCGCCACGAGCAGTCCGGCGATCGCCGGTTTGGTTTCGAGCACATTGCGGACGAGATCAAGCGGCACGTGCCCTTCGAAGACGTATCCGCCGGCGGTTGCTGTATGGCACGCCGCCTGTGCCGGCGGCACTCCGGCCTTGCGCTTCACGTCGCTCAAGTCATCTGATATGACCACCTCGACCTTGAACCCTTCCGCCTTGGCCATGGCGATCCACTTGTCACAACAGCCACACTCGGGGTTCTTGTGCACCGTGATGGTTGGGAGCGCGGTCCCGGGGCCAGCAGCGTGGCTGGCATGGGCCTGCGCCTGCGCAGGGACAGCGGAGAGCAGCGACACGGCGAGTGTCGGGAGCATGGTGAGGAACAGGGCTGATCGAAAACGCATGGAAACCTCTGGTGAGAAATGCCTGGGATCACGTGGCGCCGACCCGGCGGGTCAGCCAACCACATGGCAAGCATAGGAGACCGGGTGTTAAGACTCTCGGAAGACGACGTTAAGCGGGCTTGAACATGGTTCTCGAGAACCCGAGTGCCCTCCCGCGCGTTGCGCCGGCCCTCGGCCGGTCAACCCGCACCGACGGTCGGCACTCCGATCTCCGTTGATCGCTGGGCCACATGGACAATCGCCTCGCGCACGTCGAGTTCACGGGTTCCGTTGCCGGTCCGGACGAAGTACCACGCCGAGGACCCGACCGGGCAGTACGCCGCCGCCCCGGCAATCAGGTAGCGAGTGGCCACCGACAGGAAGATCCGGGGTGACTTCACGGGTCTTGACACTTCCCCGCCTATCGCGTCGTGAAGTCGAACATCATTCCATACGACCCATCGGCGTGCATCCAGCCGGTGCCCATCATGCCGGTCTGGCCACCCATCATCCCGCCGGTGGCAAGCTGGCCTCCCATCCCCATGCCGTATTGATCCATGCCGACTGGCAGATCGTTGGCGTCCATCATGCCGCCGCCGACGTGGATGGTATACCGGGTGCCGGCGGCCAGCGGTTGTCCCGGACGACAGCTGAGTGTTCGACGACCATCCGACCAGGAGCATGTCATCGGCGTGGTCGGGCCGGTGACACCACCTTGATGGAGGGCCATGTACTGTTCCATGCCGGTCATCATGGGCTCGCTGAACGTCAGCACGATATCTGGCGACACCGCCACGCCGGCGGCACCACCCCGTGGACTGACCGACACGAGCTGTGTTGCCGCTCCCGTGTCCATCATGCTTGAGGTGCACGCGGTGGCGAGGACCAGCGCGCCCATGATGAGGACGCGGACAACGGGAATTTCGGTCATGTGGCACCCTCCTTCACAACGAGATGACGGTGGCGGTCCGGTGGACCGCCGCTGCTTGAGTACTACACCTCCACCACGAGGTCGGCTGGGGCCGGCGCGCCAGTCGTTGCCAAGGACCGGACTTCTCGCTCCTTCCAGAGCGAATAGATCGCCGGAATCACGATCAGCGTCAGTACGGTGCTGCTGATCATCCCCCCAACCATCGGTGCCGCGATTCGCTTCATGACACTCGCGCCCGCCCCCGACCCCCAGAGAATCGGGAGCAATCCCGCCATGATCGCAGTCACGGTCATCATTTTCGGGCGCACTCGATCGACCGCACCTTCCATCACGGCCTCATAGAGATCTCGCAACGTTGCACGGTTACCGGTTGCCCGGCGCGCCGCCCAGGCGTGATCGAGATAAATCAGCATCACCACCCCGGTTTCGGCGGCCACGCCGGCGAGGGCGATGAAGCCGATCGCCACCGCCACCGACCAGTTGTACCCGAGCAGCCAGATGAACCAGATGCCTCCCACCAGCGCGAACGGCAACGAAAGCATCACAATCAGGGACTCTGCCACGTTCTTGAAATTGAAATAGAGCAGCATGAAGATGATGGCGAGTGTGGCCGGAATGACCAGCTTCATCCGCTCCTTGGCTCGCTGCATGTATTCGTACTGGCCGCTCCACACCATCGTGTAGCCTGGGGGCATGGTCACCGAGCTCGCTACCTGCCGCTGAGCATCGGCGACGTAACTGCCGATGTCTCGCCCGGCGACATCCACATAGACCCATGCGGTCGGCTGGGCGCCCTCAGTCCGCACCACCATCGGTCCCGCAACCTGCTTGATCGTGGCGATCTGCCCCAAGGGGACGAACGCATCCCCTCCGCTGCCAGAGCCGGGCGCACCCATTTGAACTCCCGGCGTGCCCGCTCCGGTGCGCGCGCCGTTGCCAATGCCGTGGGCAACGGGAATCAGGACGGAAGCGAGCCGTTCTGGGTTGTCGCGCAGCTCGAGCGGATACCGGATCCGGACGCCGTACCGCTCGCGACCTTCCACCGTCTGGGTGATGGTCATCCCGCCGACGGCAGTGGCAATCACGGTTTGCACATCCCCTACGTTGAGTCCATGGCGGGCGGCGGCGGCCCGATCGATGTCAATGTCGAGGTAGTATCCGGAGACCGCCCGCTCCGCGAAGGCACTCCGGGTACCCCGGACTGTTTGCACCACTCGCTCGACCTCCTTGCCCAGTCGTTCGAGCACGGCAAGGTCGGGCCCGAAGATCTTGATGCCCACCGGGGTGCGGATGCCGGTCGCGAGCATATCGATGCGTCCCTTGATCGGCATCGTCCAAGCGTTGGTGATTCCCGGAAGCCGGACCGCCGAGTCCATCGCTGCCACCAGCCCATCATAGGTCATCCCCTTCCGCCATTCCGACTCCGGCTTCAGGCTGATGGTTGTTTCGAACATGTCGAGCCCCGCCGGATCGGTTGCGGTATTGGCTCGACCCGCCTTGCCCCAGACGTGATCGACTTCCGGGAAGCTCTTGAGGATGCCGTCCTGGATACGGAGGATCTCGCGCGCCCGTGCCACGCTCACCCCCGGCAGCGTCGTCGGCATGAACAGGATAGTGCCCTCGCCGAGCGGCGGCATGAATTCGCTCCCAAGGCGCGACCACGGAATGGCGGTAAGGACCAACGCCACTAGTGCCGCACCGATCACCGGCCACCGTCGCCGCAACACGAAGGTGATCACGGGGCGGTAGAGCGCGATCAGCAGACGATTCACGGGATTGGCTTGTTCCCGGTAGACTTTTCCACGGATGAAGAGTCCCATGGCCACCGGCACGAGGGTCACCGACAGCAGGCTCGCCGCCGCCATGGCAAAGGTCTTGGTAAAGGCAAGTGGCTTGAAGAGTCTGCCTTCCTGTCCCTCCAGCGTAAAAACCGGGATGAAGGAGACGGTGATGATGAGCAGCGAGAAGAAGAGCGCGGGTCCGACCTCCTTGGCTGACTCCCGCACGACTTGCCAACGCTCCGCCACGGTCAGGATCGAAGTGTCGAGCGAGTTCCCGCCTTCGCTCCGCCCCGCAGCAACCTGCTTCGCGTCCACCGCGCGCTCGAGATGCTTGTGCATGTTCTCGATCATGACGATGGCCGCGTCGATCATCGCCCCGATCGCGATGGCGATCCCTCCGAGGGACATGATGTCGGCCCCGACCCCTACCTGCCGCATCGCGATGAACGCCATCAGGATGCCCAGTGGCAGGGTGATGATCGCGACCAGCGCAGATCGGGCATGGAGCAGGAACACAATACACACCAGGGCCACCACCAGGCTCTCCTCCAGCAACTTGCCGCGGAGGTTCTCGATTGCCCGGTGGATCAGGTCGCTGCGATCGTAGACTGGCGTGAGCACGACCCCGACGGGCAGCCCCCGCTGGATCTCCTTGATCTTGTCCTTCACCCGCCCGATGGTGGTGAGGGCGTTCTGGCCGAAGCGCATGATCACGATGCCGCCCACTGCGTCACCACGCCCATCAAGCTCGGCAACACCGCGCCGGACCGCCGGCCCGACGCTCACACGGCCAAGCTCGGCGACGCGGATCGGCGTCCCGTTCTGGGTGGCACCCACCACGACGTTCTCGATATCGGCGAGCGACTTGAGGTACCCGAGCCCGCGGACCATGTACTCGCGCTCGGAGAGCTCGACCACCATCGCCCCGATGTCGGCGTTGGCGTTCTGGATTGCCGACATCGCCGCCGTGATCGGAATGCGGTATCCCAGCAGCTTGGACGGGTCAAGATCGATCTGGTATTGCTTCTCAAATCCTCCGATCGCCGCAACTTCGGAGACACCTGGTACTGCAGTGAGCGCGTAACGCAGATACCAATCCTGAATACTGCGCAGTTCGGCCAAGGTCTTCCGCCCAGTCGTGTCCTCCAGGGCATATTGGTATACCCACCCGAGGCCGGTGGCGTCCGGCCCGAGCGTCGGCGTCACGTTCGCGGGGAGCTTGCCCTTGATACCGCTCAAGTACTCCAGCACCCTTGAGCGAGCCCAGTAGAGGTCGGTGCCGTCTTCGAAGATTATGTACACGAATGAGATGCCGAAGAACGAATAGCCGCGGACCGTGCGCGAGCCGGGCACCTTGAGCATCTCAGCGGCAATCGGGTAGGTCACCTGATCTTCTACGATACGCGGGGCCTGATCGTTGTAT
>JANYAG010000038.1 GCA_025361465.1 Gemmatimonadota bacterium | reverse complement strand
CCCGGCACCGACATGCCCCCCAACCCCAATGGGTCGCTGAACGACATCGCCGGCATCTGCAATCGCAGCGGAACCGTGGTGGGGTTCATGCCCCACCCCGAACGTCAGGCCGATACCGCGCTCGGCGCCGACCCGGGCCATCGATTCTTCACCTCGATCGTGGTCCCAAGCCTCACCGGGGCCGCCGCATGACACCGGCGGTGCTGGCGACGCCCTTCCCGGGTGAGCGCACCGTCACCGAGGCAGTCATTGGGGAACACAAGCTCAATGCGGGTGAGTACGAGGCCATCCTCACCCTGCTCGGGCGTACACCGACACTGACCGAGTTGGGGATCTTCTCCGCGCTCTGGTCGGAGCACTGTTCGTACAAGCACACGAAGCACATCCTGCGCAAGTTTCCCGTTGATGGTCCTCAGGTCGTGCAGGGCCCGGGCGAGAATGCCGGCGTCCTGAGACTCCCCGAAGGATGGGCCGTCGCCTTCAAGATCGAGTCGCACAACCACCCGACCGCGGTCGAGCCCCATCAGGGGGCAGCCACCGGGGTCGGCGGGATCCTTCGCGACGTCTTCACCATGGGTGCCCGGCCCGTTGCCGTGCTCAACTCGCTGCGTTTCGGGCCACTCGACGAACCGAGGAACCGATTCCTGTTCGCCGGCGCGGTGAAGGGTGTCGGCGACTACGGCAACTGCATCGGGGTCCCGACGCTCGGCGGCGAGGTGGCATTCGCGCCATGCTACAGCGGAAATCCGCTGGTCAATGCCATGGCGGTCGGTATCCTCCGCGAGGCGGACCTGATCCGTGCCAGCGCCGAAGGCGTCGGCAACATCCTCCTGGCGGTTGGGGCCAAGACCGGTCGGGATGGCATCCACGGCGCTTCATTTGCCTCCGAGGACCTGACGGCGGAGAGCGAGAAGCGACGCCCTCAGGTCCAGATCGGCGACCCGTTCACCGAAAAGCTGCTGCTGGAGGCTTCGCTCGAATTGATCACGGGCCGCTACATCGTTGCGATCCAGGACATGGGGGCCGCAGGACTGACGTCGTCTTCGGCGGAGATGGCGGCGCGCGGCGGGGTCGGCGTGGAACTCGACACCAGCAAGGTCCCCACGCGCGAGACGGGGATGACACCCTACGAGATCATGCTGTCGGAGTCACAGGAACGGATGCTCGTGGTGGCCGAGCCGTCGCGTCTCGACGAGATCATTCGCGTCTGCCGGAAGTGGGACCTCGATGCAACGACCGTGGGTCGGGTCACCGACGATGGCCTCTTCCGAATCGTCCATGACGGCCGCACCGTCGCAGCGATCCCCGGCCAGCAACTCGTCGAGGGGTGCCCGCGCTATGCACCGCCGGCGGTTGAGGGGGCCGAGGTTGCCGCTCGTCGGGCCCGTCGGCCTGAAGGCCCCGAGCCAGATCCGGCCAGTGCCCTGGAGCGGTTGCTCGACGCGCCCACCATCGCGAGCAAGCGGTGGGTGTTCGAGCAATACGACGGCACGGTCCGGGCTGGGAGCGTGGTGACGCCGGGCGGCGACGCCGGCATCCTGCGGGTGGCCGATCGCACCTTCGGGATTGCGATGACGGTTGACGGCAATTCCCGGCACGTACTGCTCGATCCCTATGAGGGTGGCAAAGGCGCCGTGGCCGAGGCCGCCCGGAACATCGCGTGCACGGGAGCGCGCCCGCTCGGCATCACCGACTGCCTCAATTTCGGCAGTCCGGAAACGCCCTCGATCTACTTCCAGTTCGTGGAAGCCTGTCGCGGGATCGCCGATGCGTGCCGTGCGTTCGGCACTCCGGTGACCGGCGGCAATGTCTCGCTCTACAACCAGAGCCCCGCCGGCGCGATCGACCCGACGCCGACGATCGGGATGATCGGGATCATCGGGGACGTGCGCAAGGCCGTCCCGAGCCATTTCCAGCAGCGCGGCGACGCCATCCTCCTTCTCGGCCGCACCGAAGGCCACCTGGGGGGAAGCGCCTACTGGGCTGAGGTGCTCGACACGGTCGCGGGAGCGCCACCTCCCATTGATCTCACCGCAGAACGGGCGCTGCAGGAGTTCCTGGTGCGCGCGGCCGAGCAGGAGTTGCTGTGCTCGGCTCACGATCTCTCCGACGGCGGCCTGTCGGTGGCTCTCGCGGAGTGCTGCATCGGCGGTCCCTGGGCGACTCAGGTCTTTGGTGCCCAACTCGACCTGACGGACCACGCCGATGCGGTCTCCGTGCAGGGCTGGCTCTTCGGTGAGGATGGCGCGCGGGCAGTGATCTCCTCTACCCGGGCAAATGTCCCCGCCCTGCAGCGACTCGCGATCGAACTGGGTGTCCCGTGCCTGCATCTCGGCCAGACGGCCGAGGCGGAAGGTTCGATCGTTATCGTACGGGGCCACCACACCTGGCGGTGGCCCGTCCGCCATCTTCGGATGATCTACCAATCCGCCATCCCGCGCCGCATGTCGGACGCGTTCACGAATCGGGAGAGCTAAGCGATGTGCGGCATCATCGGAGTGTCCCGGGTCCGAGACGCGTCGCGCATCACGTATCTCGGCCTCTACGCCCTGCAGCACCGTGGCCAGGAGAGCGCCGGGATCATGGCGATCGACGAAACCGGCGAGGCGCGGATCCACCGGAGCATGGGATTGGTCAACGATTCGTTCGGCGAAGACGTGCTTCGCCAGTTGCCTGGCGACGTCGCGGTCGGGCATACGCGATACTCCACCGCCGGCAGCACCGTGCTTGCCAACGCCCAGCCATATCTCGTGAACTATCACGCCGGACCGCTCTCCGTCGCCCATAACGGCAACCTCGTGAATGCCCGCGAGCTGCGCAGCGAACTGGTGGCCCAGGGGGCAATCTTCTCGTCGACCAGTGACACCGAGGTGCTCGTCCACCTCATCGCCCGCTCCCCCGAACCGACGGTCGAGGGACAGATCCGCGATGCCCTCGAGCGGGTGGAGGGAGCGTATTCGCTGGTCCTCAGCGTCGGACGCACGATCTATGCAGCGGTGGACTCCCGGGGCTTCCGACCGCTGTTCGTCGGGAGCCTGGAGGACGGGGTCGTTGTCGCATCGGAGACCTGCGCGCTAGACCTCGTCGGCGCGTCCGAGGTCCGGGAATTCCAGCCCGGCGACTTCGCCAGGATTCGGGATGGCCGAGTCGAGGACCTGCCCCGCCTCTCGCCGCGCCGCGTGAGCCGCTGCATCTTCGAACTGGTGTATTTCTCGCGACCGGACTCCACCATCTTCGGCGTCCCGGTCGACAAGGTCCGCCGCGAGCTCGGGCGCCAGCTGGCGCGCTTCCATCCAGCCCAGGGCGCCGATGTGGTCTTCTCCGTACCCGACAGCGCCAACGTGATGGCGCTCGGATACAGCGAAGTCGCCGGGATCAATCTCGAGAACGGCCTGATCCGGAACCACTACGTCGGCCGCACGTTCATCAATCCCACCCAAGCACTGCGGAACGTCAAGGTACGGATCAAGTTCAATCCGGTCCGCAGCGTCATTGAGGGAAAGTCCGTCGTGGTCGTCGATGATTCGCTGGTGCGCGGCACCACCAGCAAGGGCCTGGTGCAGATGATCCGGGCAGCCGGCGCGCGCGAGGTCCACCTGCGCCTTGGGTCCCCGCCGATCACCGGACCGTGCCAGTACGGCATTGACACGCCGACGCGCGAAGAGTTGATCGCGGCGACCCATTCGGCTGATGACATTCGCGAGTACCTCGGCGTGGATTCGCTGGCGTACCTGACCCTGGAACAGATGACCGAAGCGGCAGGCCGCCATACCCCATGGTGTCATGCCTGTTTCTCCGGCGACTACCCGACCCCCGTGCAACTCACCCTCGGCCAGTGGCGGCATTCCACCCCACTTGTGGCGGCAGCAACATGAGCGATCCGTTCGCACAACAGCCCCTGGTCTACTTCTTCGGGCAAGGCCGGGCCGACGGCACGTCCGCCATGAAGGACATCCTGGGTGGCAAGGGCGCCGGCCTGGCCGAAATGACCAACCTCGGCATCTCCGTCCCGCCCGGCTTCACAATCTCGGCGCCCGTGTGTCAGACGTACCTGGAGACCCGGTCCTTCCCGCCGGGACTCCGGGCACAGGTGGAGCGCGCACTGCAGCGGCTCGAGGCCGCCACCGGCAAGGAGTTTGGTGGCGACAAGAATCCCCTGCTGATGTCAGTGCGCAGTGGAGCAGCGGTCTCGATGCCCGGCATGATGGAAACGATCCTGAACCTCGGTCTCAACGACCGCACGGTTGAGGGACTGGCCCTCCGCGGCAACAACCCGGCCTTCGCGTGGGACTGCTACCGCCGGTTCGTCCAGATGTTTGCCGCCGTCGTTTTCGGGATGCCCAAGTCCTCATTCGAAGTGCTGCTCGACGAGGCCAAGCATGCCCACGGCGCCGCGCGCGAGATCGACCTCCCGCTTGCCGCACTGAAGACCCTGGTCACGCGGTTCAAGATGCTGGTAGCCGATCACGTCGGCGAGCCCTTTCCCGAAGAGCCGATGGAGCAGCTCTGGGGCGCGATCGCCGCGGTCTTCAAGAGCTGGAATACCCGACGGGCGATCGACTACCGGCGCCTGCACGACATCCCGGACTCGATGGGCACCGCCGTGAGCGTGGTGACGATGGTCTTCGGGAATCTTGGCGAACAGTCCGGCACCGGGGTGGTGTTCTCCCGCAATCCATCGACGGGCGAGCGGCAACTCTACGGTGAGTTTCTCTCCAACGCCCAGGGCGAGGATGTCGTCTCGGGTGCGCGCAATCCCGAGCCGATCAGCGCGCTGCACACGCGCCTCGAGGGCCCCTACCTCGAGCTCCAGCGAATGGCCAGCACGCTGGAGCGCCACTTTCGTGACGTCCAGGACATGGAATTCACGATCGAGGATGGCCGGCTCTACATGCTGCAGACCCGACGGGCCCAGCGGAGCGGCCAGGCGGCGTTCCGTATCGCCTGCGAGATGGTCGAGGAAGGATCCATCAGCGAAGAGGAGGCGGTCGCCCGGATTCCCCCCTATGCGCTCGACCAGCTGCTCCATCCGATGATCGACCCGAGTGCCACCCTCGACCTCCTTGCCACAGGCCTCCCGGCGTCTCCGGGGGCCGCCTCGGGCACCGTGGTGTTCAGCGCCGATCGCGCCGCGGAATTGGGCGGACGCGGTGAGGCCGTCATCCTGGTCCGACAGGAAACCTCGCCCGAAGACTTCCACGGCATGGTCGCGTCCCGGGCGATCCTGACCGCCCGCGGCGGGATGACCTCGCACGCAGCAGTGGTCGCCCGGGGCATGGGCAAGCCGTGTGTCGCCGGGGCGCAGGACCTCGACGTCGATGAGTCGCTCGGTGTCATCCGCGCCCATGGTCGGGAGATCACGGCTGGTGAGTGGATCACCCTTGATGGATCGACGGGAACGGTCTACGGGGGACAGGCCAAGCTGCTCGTGCCGCAAATGGGGGAACACTACCAGCGACTGATGTCGTGGGCCGATCGCATTCGGCCGATGAAGATCCGCGTCAATGCCGACACCCCTGCCGACGCCCATCGCGGTCGCGACTTCGGCGCCGAGGGCATCGGCCTCTGCCGGACCGAACACATGTTCTTCGAGGGCGACCGCCTCACCGCGATGCGCGAAATGATCGTGGCCGAAAGCAAGGCGGAACGCGAGGTCGCGCTGGCCAAGTTGTTGCCGATGCAGCGCCGGGATTTCGAGGGGATCTTCCGCGCGATGGAGGGTTTTCCGGTCACCATCCGCCTGCTCGACCCGCCCCTGCACGAGTTCCTGCCGAAGGACGAGGCGGAACTGGTCCTGCTCGCGGGGGAACTCGGCAAGCCGATCGAACACCTCCGCCGCGTGGTGGACGCCCTGCACGAGGTAAACCCGATGCTGGGGCTGCGGGGCTGCCGCCTTGGCATCATCTATCCTGAAATCACGGCGATGCAGGCCCGCGCGATCTTCGAGGCCGCCTGTACGGTGGCGGCACGCAAGGGCCGAGTGATGCCGGAGGTCATGATTCCGCTCGTCGCCTCGGTGGTGGAATTCCGGCGGCAGGCCCTGCTGGTCCGCCAGGTCGCCGAGGAGGTCTTCCAGGAACGGCAACTCACGGTGCCCTACCTCATCGGCACCATGATCGAGCTGCCGCGAGCCGCCCTCACGGCCGACGAGATCGCGCGCGAGGCACAGTTCTTCTCCTTCGGCACCAACGACCTCACGCAGACCACGTGGGGCCTTTCCCGTGATGACGCGGGCCACTTCCTGCCGCTGTACATTGAATCGGGGATCATCGAAGCCGACCCCTTCCAGACGCTGGACCAACAAGGTGTCGGCAAGCTGATCCAGATGGCATGCGACCTCGGCCGGAAGACCCGCGCCGACCTGAAGCTCGGCCTCTGCGGCGAGCACGGCGGCGACCCGGCTTCCATCGCCTTCTGTGAGACTGTCCGCATGAATTACGTATCCTGCTCCCCCTACCGGGTGCCGATTGCCAGGCTGTCCGCCGCCCAGGCTGCGCTGTCTGCGCGCGGGACCGTCGATCGCACCAAGGCCACGCTATGACGAAGCCCCTCGTTGGGGTCATCATGGGATCGGATTCCGACTGGGCGATCATGCAGCACGCCGTGGCTCGCCTGGCCGAGTTCGGCGTTGCCTCCGAAGCGCGGGTCATCTCCGCTCACCGCGCGCCGGATCTGGCATTTTCCTACGCCGAGGAGGCGGAAGGACGCGGCCTGCAGTGCATCATCGCCGCGGCAGGCGGAGCGGCGCATCTGGCGGGAGTCCTCGCCGCCAAAACGGTGCTCCCAGTCCTGGGCGTGCCGATGCCGAGCCGGCACCTGCAGGGGTTGGATTCCCTGCTCTCGATCGTCCAGATGCCGGCCGGGATCCCGGTGGCCACCTTTGCCATCGGTGAGGCCGGCGCCCACAACGCCGCCCTGTTCGCCGTGGCCGTGCTCGCGCGGCAGGACCCGGAGCTGGCACGTCGTCTGACGGCCTTCAGGGAGGCCCAGACGGCAAGGGTGCGGGCCATCGTCCTCCCCGACCTCCCATGATCCTGCCGGGCGCGACGCTCGGGGTCCTGGGTGGCGGCCAGCTCGGCCGGATGTTCACCGTCGAAGCCCGCCGCATGGGGTATCGCGTCGTCGTACTCGATCCCGATCCAGAGGCGCCAGCCGGCCAGCTGGCTGACCACCATATCGTCAGGTCATGGAGCGACCCCGAGGCCTTGTCGGAACTCGCCCGGACCTGCGACGCCGTTACCATCGAATTCGAGAATGTCCCCACAGACGTGCTTCGGGCGCTCGCAGCCCACGTGCCGGTGCGACCGCGAGCGGACGCCGTGGCGACCACTCAGGACCGCTGCGAGGAAAAGCGCTTTCTCAACGCGATCGACGTGCCGACCGCCGCTTGGGCCTCGGTCCGAGGCGGAGAGGAGATCGGTGAAGCCTGGCGCACGATTGGCGGCGCTGCTGGCATCCTCAAGACCGCGCGCCTGGGGCACAATGGCACCGGCCAGGAGTTCATTGCGGCGAAGGAAGAACTGCCGGCCGCCCTGGTGCGTCTTGGCAATGTCCCGTGCATTCTCGAACGCCGGGTGGCGATTGAACGCGAGATTGCCGTGATGGTGGCCCGGGGGGTTGATGGGACGGTCACCACATGGCCCGTCGCGGAGAATGTTCACCGCTACGGCATCCTCCACACCAGCGTGGTGCCCGCGATGATTTCGGAGGAACTCGCCCTGGAGGCGCGTGCCCTTGCCGAACGCATTGTCGAACGGCTCGACTATGTCGGCGTCATGGGCGTGGAGTGCTTCGTCGTCGACGACGGCAAGCTCCTGGTCAACGAACTCGCGCCCCGGCCCCACAACAGCGGGCATTGGACGCTCGACGTTTCGCTGACCAGCCAGTTTGAGCAGCAGGTCCGCGCCCTGGCGGGACTGCCCCTCGGAACCACCACGACCCTGGCTCCGGTCGCGATGGTCAATCTCCTCGGCGATCTCTGGCGCAACGGCGAACCCCATTGGGAACGCGCCCTGACGATGCCGAAAGTCCGCGTGCACCTGTATGGCAAGCACGCTCCCCGGCCAGGTCGCAAGATGGGGCACCTCACCGCCGTCGCCGAAACGCCCAAGCTCGCGCTGGACACGGCGGTCATCGCGTGGAGCTTTCTCCAGCGGCAGCCCTGACCAGCGACCCCGTCGTCAGAATCGATACATCAATCCGATCGACAGCACTGGGTAGACCGGCACCTTGTCCAGGTCCTTCTGAGTGCTCGCGATCTGGGCGGCGAGGTCGCTCTGCAACTGGGCGTTGTTCGCCGCGCCGCTCGCCGTCAGGCTGATGGTGGGCTTCCCGATCGCCGTACCAAGATCGAAGACGAAGGCAAGGCCGCCATGCTTCGAGGCCGCGGTGCCAACGCCGATCCCGACATACGGCATGGCGCTGCCGTACTCTCCCGTTCCCGTGAGGGTACCGACCGCCGCCGCCGTGTAGGGATGGCTGTTGATGTCGAAGGTGCCACCCGTCGGCACGCCGGTCAGCGTGACCTTGAGCGGCCTGGTGATCAGGCCCCCGGTCAGGTGGAACGATCCCCGCGGCGAGGGATAGAGGTCGAGCAGCGCCGTGAATGACTGCAACTTCACCTTGCCGTTGTATGTGATGTTGCTCTGCTCCTTGGCATTGAGCGTCGCCGAAAACGTGTTCACCCCCACCCGCACACCCACGTGGCTGGTCAGCAGCTTCGACACTTCGCCACCGATCCCCAGCAGGCCGGCGCGGACACCAATGGCTGCGTCACTGCTCCGCTGGCCGCCCTGACCAGTCGACCCCTGCGCAGCCACCGTGAACTGTGGTCCGGCGAGCAGCACGCCGGTGATGACCATGAGAGCGGGGCGAATCGACATGAGCGGCCTCATCAGGAAGGGGGAGTCGGAAGAGTAGTACGGGACGACGGTCCTCGCAGCAGGGCATGACACATTGGCACCAACTGCAGCGACGCCACGAGGGCCACCAGGATCCCAATTGACCCGATCGCGCCCAGCTCGCGAATCCCGGGGAACCGGGCGAATCCAAGACAAGCGAATCCGGTCACGGTCGTCAAGGTGGTGATGACGATGGCTGCCCCGGATTCTCGCAGCACGTCCAGGCGCGATTCGCCCCGCTCGAGCCGTTCCACCAGGTGGATGCCATCATCGACGCATAACCCCACCATCAGCGGCCCGATCGCCATGGTCAGGACGTTCAGCTCCAGGCCCAGCAGCGCCATGGCGCCCATCGCCGCGGCCACCCCGCACACCAAGGGCAACAGGCACAGCAAAGCCGGCCGTTTCCGGCGGAACTGCAGGAGCAGGAGGAGGCCCACCATGAGGAACGCCGCTGCCGTCGCCAACACGATGTCCCGCCGCAGTCGGGCCGGATGCGTCGCCCCGCGCAGGGCATCCCCGACAAAGTGCGCGCTCGTGAGCGCATCACCTTCTCCCATGGCGATGCTCTCCTCGAACCGGTCCGTGACACCGGCGGTCCATGGCGACTGGTCCAGGTAGATGTACGATACCGCCAGCACCTGCTGGCGGTCGTGCACGAGGTGCCGGCCCACCAGGGTGTCGAGCCCCAGCTGCCGCAGTCCGTCGATGGTGAGTTCCTCGGGGCTGGTGCGGAGCAGGCGGAGGACGCGGGGCAGATACTCGCGCGTGAGCTGAGAGTCCGGATGCTTCATGCGTCCCACGGCGCCAAGCATGCTGCTTTGAACCCGTTGGGGCGAAAAGACCGTGGCGTTGGCGCGCAGGTAGGCGATGTCCGCTCGCTGCTGCGCTGGCGCTGGCAGCCAGCGGGAGAGCGATTCGATCGTCACCACGCCGGCGCGTGGGCCCACCCGCTCGAGTTGGTAGACCGCCGCCCGATCGCGCTCCAATGCCTCAGCCTCGGTCGCCCCCCTCGACACCATCAGGATCGGCGACGGCCAGGCCCCAATCAGCTGCCGAACGCGTTCGAGCTCCGCGGTCGCGGGACTGCCCCGCAACGCCACCTTCCAGGGATGCGGCTCGAACTGGAGCTTGCGAGCCAGCCCCAGGCACCCCACCACCAGCAATGCCCACCCCAGCAGCCATCGACGCGGGTGTCGCTGTCCCACATCGTGCGTCACCGTCATCGCGCGGTGCCAGCCGGACGCCTCCGGGTGCCGCACCGGTGCCGTATAGGCCAGCGCGATCGGCAACACCGTGAAGCTGCTGAACAACATCGCCAGGAGCCCGATGGCCGTGACACAGGCGACTTGGAACATCACCGGATAGGACATCAATGCGACCGAGCCAAAGGCCGCAGCCATCGCCAGACCGCTGTAAATCAGTCCGCGCCCAGGCCGCTGCAATGCGGACGCGAGCGCATCGGCGCGCGAGGAGTGCGGGGCGCCGGCAATCCAGTAGTGGACAATGATGTAGAGGCCGAATTCGTCCCCGAGACCCACCAGCACGCTGATGAACAGCCACGCGACGAGGCTGAGCGCCCCGAAGAAGATTGATGCCACCGCCCCCGTGAGGGCCAAGCCGAAGAGCACGGTGCCGGCCAGGAGCAACGGGGCCAGCGGTCGACGGAACAGCCAGAACTGGAGGAGGAACGCGAGCACCAGGGAGGCAATGGCCACGCGCGCGACGTCGTGGAAGGCGATGTCCAGCACCTGGACCATCGCCACCGGACGACCGATCGCGGTCAGGCGCTTCCCCACCATCAGGCGGGCGAACTGCGGATCGCGGGGTGCCTCCGCCATGATCCGGTCGACCGCGCGCACAAGGTCTCGGGATCGGTCGACTTGATCCGATACCACCGGTTCGACGATGAAGACGAAGCCGCGCCGACCTGGCAGGCTCAGGTAGTCGTCGGCGAGCCGCAAGTTCGCACCCCCAAGTGCCCGCCATAAGACGCCGGCTGCCGGCGTGACCAATCCCAGTGGGTCGAGCGTCCGCCTCCCGAAAAGCCCAGGCCGAGCCAGCGGATCCACATCCGTTTCCCGGACGAGTCGCTCGATGCTATCGGGGGCAAGCCGAGCGCCAAGTGCAGCCAGTTGGGTGGTGTCAAAGGAGAAGAGGAGAAATGCCGGCGCGCGCGACTCGACAAAGCCGCGAATCGCCGGTGGCAGCCGGAATTGCACCTGATGGACGCCTGGGGCCCGTGACAACCGTGCCGCCAGACTGTCCAGCAGCGGCGCCATTACTGCTGGCTGCATCGCGCTGTCGGATTCGAGCAGCACCACGATGCGATCGGCACCCCCGACCAGTGTCCGGACGGCGAGCTCCACCGGATCGGGCGCGTGCAGCGGCCGTGGCTGAAAATCGCGGACGTTTTCGCGAAGCGACAACCGCATCGACAGGGCAACGGCGACGACGAACACCACCGAGGCGGCGAACGCCCAGCGATGCCTATGCCTGGTGACGCTGCGCGCGAAGCGAAGAACAGGATTCAATCGGGCCCGTGGGAGAGATGCAGTCAATGCTGGAGCGACACCCTGCGAGACAATCTACCCAGAGCGCCCGGCCTCCGGCCATATTTCCTCTCACGACGGCACCACAGCTGCCGCAGCCTGGAAGGAGTCGCCCATGCCGCACCCCAAGCTGGCCGCGTTGCTCACCATGGTGGGGATCACTCTCGCCGGGTGCCACGCTGCGGACGGCGCCCCTCCCAAGCGAGAGACGCTGGATCCGGTCCAGATGCAAGCCTACATCCGGCGAAACTTCTCCCACATCCCGAACCTCACTGCGGCGGTCGATCGGGTGATCGAGGCGACCAACGGGGGGCAGCCTGACGGCGTGACCTTCACCACATCGGCTGCCGGGATCCGTGGACGGCTGTTGGTGGACGTCAAGGGGGATGGCACCGACACGGCACGGGCCGATCTGACGATTACCTACACGACCCCCTCGCTTGGCATCGCCGGCGGAGCGACGATCACGATCGCAAGCCTGACGAGTCCAAACCTCACCGGATCCGCCCGAGGCACACTGGCGATCACCGGCGGGGGCGGCACCTTCGTGGTGAAGAACGGTTCGGCCGAATTGAAGTACCCCGACCGTCCCCAAATGTTCATCTCGGCTGCCAACCTCGCCATCACCGGCGCAAACCTGGGATCTCCCGGTGGCCTGACGGGCCCGGTGACGATCCTCGGCTCCGCGGATTTCCACGCGGAGACCAAGTCAGGGACGATCTTCTTCGAGGGTAGTGCGGCTGGCGGATGGCGCATCCGGGTCGTCAGTCCCGACTTCCCCACGTTCATCGTGCCCTGACCTGGTGCGGCCAGGGAGCGGCGGCGGTCAATCGGGTTGCGGCGCCGCGAACCCGCCTTCCACGCCGATCGCTGACAGGATGAAGCCGTATTCCACGGCGATCTCCCGCAACCGGTCATACCGCCCGGATGCCCCACCATGCCCTGCCCCCATGTTGGTCACCAGCAAGAGCGGGACGTTGTTCCGCTTGAGGGCGCGCAGCCGCGCCACATATTTTGCCGCTTCCCAGTACATCACCTGCGAGTCGTTGAATGATGTCCGCACCAGCATCGCGGGGAACTCGGCCGCACGCAGGTTGGTGTACGGACAGTAGGCCCGGATCCAGACGTACTGATCCACACGCCCCGGATTCCCCCATTCCTCATATTCGCCCACCGTCAGCGGCAGCGTGGCATCGGACATTGAGTTCAGGGCATCGACGAACGGCACCTGGCTCACCACGGCGGCAAAGAGGTCTGGCCTGAGGTTGGTCACGGCGCCCGTCAGCAGTCCGCCGGCACTCCCCCCTTCGATTGCGAGGCGCCCTGACGAGGCGTGCCCCCTGGTGATGAGGTGCTCCGCGCAGGTGATGAAGTCGGTGAACGTGTTCATCTTGTTGGCCATGCGTCCTGCATCGTGCCATGGCGTGCCGAGCTCGCCCCCACCGCGCACATGGGCGATCGCCACCACCACGCCACGCTCGAGCAGCGAAAGACGCGACGAGGAAAAACCAACCGGGTACGAGTAGCCATACGCGCCGTAGCCATGGAGCAGGCAGGGGGCGGTGCCATCGACGGCAACATCGGCTCGCCGAACCAGTGACATCGGGATCAGCGTGCCATCGGCGGCGCGAGCGTGCAAACGGGCCGAAGTGAATCGGCCCGCGTCGTATCCGCCGACGACTTCCTGTTGCTTCAGCAGGGTCCGCTCACGATGCTCCATCTCATACTCGTAGATCGACGGCGGCGTCACCAGCGACTGATAGCTTATGCGAATGCGGTCGACGGCCCACTCCGGCAGCACGCCGCCCGGAGACTCGCGCTGCACGAAATCCAGCACGTGCTGCTGCGCGTCGTCGACCAGCGGCTCGCACGGACCTCGCGAGACCGCTGCCACGACGGGCGCGCCTGCATCGGCCGGGACAGCCGCTCGCGTCGGCGGCGCCGCGGGCGGACTCGGGCGCGCGAGGTGCGTCGGAGTAAGCCGCGCGGCGCACCCGGCCAGCGAAGCCCCGACGATCAAGGACATCAACGTGTGAGTCACGGCGGGCGAGAGATACCCCACGAGCGACGACGCCGTCCATGGAC
>JANYAG010000004.1 GCA_025361465.1 Gemmatimonadota bacterium | reverse complement strand
AACCGCACTCAGGTTCCCGGAGCCCTTGAACGGGTCATCGAGATAACAGCCATCGACATACGCATCCGGATAGGTATCGTCCGGCACGAAGCGGAAGGTGTTCGCGTCGCGCGCCCAATCAATAAACGACTGCACACCGAGCGGCCCGGACCACGACGTGTAGGTCGAACTGTCGCCGCCATCCGGGACGTGGCGAATCTCGAAGTCCATGACGTAGTCGCGACCGATGATCCAGGCGTCCTTGACGCCTGCCGTGGATTCGCCCCATTCGGACCCGGTGCGCGGATCGCGCCCGGTCACCGCTCCGTAGATGGGCCGACCGAGCTTCAGCACATTGAGCGAGCCGGTGCCCCAGAGGATTTGCGAATTGATCCGGGCCATCAGTTATCCAGTTGCCAGTCGATCATCTTGTAGCCCTTCACGTCGTTAATCGCGGCCGCGAGGGCTTCGAGTTCTTCCGGTGAGTACCGAGCACCGCGCGTGCCGTGAATCACGAAGTGCGTCGGCTGCAAGGAGGAGGACGAGGATGACCCGCCTGACGAGGACGACGGGGCCGATGCGGCATACGAGGACGCACCGCCGCTGCCAGACCCCGAGCCGGTGGCGCCCATCGCAGCGCCGACCGCGATGAGTCCGACACCCGCCGCGATGGCCACCGGGCCGGCGAACGGGAGCGCCCTTATCATGTCGCCAATACCCTTGGCGATCAGTGCTTGGCCGATTGCCTGGATGATCGCGCCGATGCTCGCGACCGCCGACTTCGCGAACGCCTTGAAGAGATTTCCGCCAGTCGCCAACGCGGTCCCGAGCGCCGTGCCCATGTTCGAGAACGCGCGCGCGATGTCATTCGCCACATTGATGATTGCCGGCTTTTTCTGCCTCAGGTTCTCGACGAGATCGTTGGCCCGAATGCCCTCAACGAGCTGGCCCGCAGCGTCTAATCCGTGCTTCTCGCGCTCTGCAGCCTCGCGTTCCATCGCGGCGATGGCCTTGTTGCGTGCCTCTTCCTCGGCACGTCCCACTTCCTGGATGTGCTGGATCTGCAGTCGTGCTTGGTTGTCCTCAAGGGCGTTCAGCTGCTTTATCATCGACAGGGCGGCCGTGCGCACCTCATGTTCCCGCGCCATGAGGTACAGGTGATTTTGTTCTGCCCGACTGAGTCCATCGAGCGCCGCGCGTTCCGCCACCAAGGCGGGCCCTGTGAGTCCGACGAGCCGCAGTTCATCCTCCATCTGCGACTTGCGCTCTTCGTAGATCGTGCTCTGCGCTTGCTGGTATGCGACGCGGCGCGCGATTTCGTTACCGCCCGCTACACCCATCTGGTAGGATGCCCGTTCTGGGCCGTTCATCCCCGCCGTCGCGAGGGCACTCCCCAGGTGTGCGTTGTTCGCGCTCACGCTGTTGATGACCGTGCGGCGTGCCGACTCTTCCCGCGCGTGGGCTTGCTCCATGAGGGCAGCGGCGAGTTTGAGTTGCGCCTCGGTTTCCGCCTTCACGTCCATCAGGTTCTGGTCGCTCAACGGATGCAGCACCTGCTCGACTGACGCGATGCGGAGCCGTTCGTTCGCAACGTTACGGATCGCCTTCGCGCGATTCTCTTCGGCCAGTGCCACCGTCTGCGCGCGCGCGGCCTGCTCGACCGCCGAGCGATTGTATTCCGCAAACGGTTTCGCGAGATCGGTGAGTTCCTGCCGCCGCTTCTGGATCGCCTCTTCGGCCTTCTTGGTATTTTCCGACGACGCCTTGCTGAGCGCTTCCCATCCCGCGACCAGTAGCCCGAACACCGCGAACAGCGCGTAGAGCTCGGGTTCGGTGAGCGTCATGATCTTCAGCGACGTCGCCATCCCGCCAATGGCCTGCGCCGCGCTCATGGAGCCGCCGACGAGGTTGCCCATGCTCGCCAGGAGCGAGCCGCCGGTCTCGGCCCAGTGGGCGAGCGCCCCACCGGCGAGCTCGAGCCGCTTCTCCGCGAGCAGGATCCGCGGCATGCCGATGTTGATCGCCGCGAGCGCGTGATTGAATTTCGAGGCGTCGACGACGGTGACAGACCATAGGATGA
>JANYAG010000305.1 GCA_025361465.1 Gemmatimonadota bacterium | reverse complement strand
GCTGCCGGGGCACCTGGCGCCCGGGGGGGAGGATCCTGGGCCCGGGCCGGGCGCGCGAACAGCGCGGCGCCAGCCAGGCCGATCAGCAGCGGCCAGGGGCGTGTCAGGCGATGGGAAGGCATGGATGAATAGTATCTTCATCGACCCCCCTCCACGGGACAGCCAAGCCCATGAACAAGCGTGAATTCGTGCAATCTCTCGGTGGCGCCTCCCTCGGCCTGATGTTCGGCGAAGGGGCGCTGGCCCGCTTCGCCGGCCTCCCGCCTGCCGTCCTGGCCCGACAGGATGACTTCTGGGCCACCCTCCGGAAGCAGTACCGACTCACGCCGGACTACATCAACCTCGAGAACGGCTACTACAGCATGCAGTCGCAGCCGGTGCTGGAGGCCTTCATCGGCCATGTGCGGGAGACCAACTACGAGGCTTCGCACTACCTGCGGACCCGGCAATACGACGACAAGCTCGCGGTGCGGAAGCGGCTGGCCCAGATGGCAGGCTGCTCACCCGACGAGTTGATCATCACCAGGAACACCACCGAGTCACTCGATACGGTAATTGCCGGCTTTGACTGGAAGGCAGGCGACGAAGCTATCATGGCGGCGCAGGATTACGGCGCCATGCTCGACATGTTCACGCTGCAGGCCCGTCGGTATGGAATCGTCAACCGAGTCGTGTCGCTGCCGCTCGACCCCAAGTCCGATGACGAAATCGTGCAGTTGTATGCGAATGCGATCACGCCGAAGACCCGGTTGCTGATGATTTGCCAGATGGTCAACATCAGCGGACAGATCCTCCCGGTCGCCAAGGTGTGCGACATGGCCCACCAGAAGGGCGTGCAGGTGATGGTCGATGGTGCCCACGCGTTCGGACACATCGATTTCGCGATTTCCGACCTGCACTGCGACTACTACGGCGCCTCACTGCACAAGTGGCTGGGAGCACCGCTTGGCGCGGGGATTCTCCATGTTCGGCAGGACCACATCGCCACGCTCTGGCCGATCTACGGCGACATGAGCGTGCCCGCCGACGACATCCGCAAGCTGAACCACACCGGGACCCACCCGGTGCACACCGATCTGGGCATCAACAACGCGATCGACTTCCATCTCGGCATTGGGATCGAACGCAAAGAGGCCCGGCTGCGCTTCCTGCAGCGCTACTGGTCCGACCAGGTGCGGGGGGTGCCCGGCATCCGGCTCAACACGCCGACCGACCCGAAGCGCTCATGTGCGATTGCCAACGTCGCCGTTGGCGCCATTCCATCCCCCGACCTGGCCAAGGTGCTGCTGGAGAAGTACCGGATCTGGACCGTGGCCATCGATACCGCTAATGTGCACGGCGTGCGAATTACTCCTCATCTCTTTACGTCAACGGCCGACCTTGACACCCTGGTTCGTGCCGTGAAGACACTGGCGGGATCGTGAAGACCCTTACGGAAGCCGAACGAGTGCGCGGGCTGCGCGTGCTGGTCGGCAACACCCCCCTGCTTGCCGTGGATTACTCCATCGACGGCGGCACGCCGCGGCGCCTCTACGCCAAGGCCGAAAACCTGAACATGACCGGCAGCATCAAGGACCGGATGGCGCTGCACATCCTCCGCCGCGCCATCGAGACCGGCGCGCTCAAGCCCGGTGGCATGATCATCGAGGCCACCAGCGGCAACACCGGCATCGCCTTCTGTGCCGTTGGCCGCGCGCTCGGGCACCCGGTGACGATCTTCATGCCCGACTGGATGAGCGCGGAGCGGATTGCGCTGATCCGTTCCTTCGGGGCGACGATCCGCCTGGTCTCCAAGGAGGAGGGCGGCTTTCTCGGCTCCATCCGCCTGGCCGAGGAACTTGCCGCGGCGACGCCGGAGGCATTTCTGCCGCGCCAGTTTGCCAACGAGGAGAACTCCCAGGCGCACTACCTGACCACTGGACCGGAGATCTGGGCGCAGTTGCGCACCGAACAGCTCGACCCGCAGGCGCTGGTGGCCGGCGTCGGGACCGGCGGCACCATCATGGGCGCCGGGCGCTACCTGCGCGAAAAGCGGCCTGGCATCAAGCTCCACCCGGTGGAGCCGGCGAACTCACCCACGCTGACCACCGGCTACAAGGTGGGGAAGCACCGGATCCAGGGCATCAGCGATGAATTCATTCCGGCGATCGTGCACCTGAACGAACTCGACCGGGTGATCGCGGTCGATGACGGCGATGCCATCCTGATGGCCCAGAAGCTGGCCAGTGAACTCGGGCTTGGTGTAGGGATTTCGAGTGGCGGCAACCTGCTCGCAGCCATTGAAGTGCAGGAGGAACTCGGCGGCGACGCGGTGGTGGTCACCGT
>JANYAG010000295.1 GCA_025361465.1 Gemmatimonadota bacterium | reverse complement strand
GTCGGTGGCTTCGCGTGCGGCGAGGCGTCGCGCGTCGACTTCCCGGCGCGCCGCGGCTTGGGCGAGCCATCCATACCGGACGGGGAGTTTCTTGCTTACCTTTCGGACTGCCATACAAGCTCCTGCGATGAGCGTGATGGTTGCCCTGCCGACGTTGCCCGCGTCGGCAGGGTGTTTTGCTTCAGAGAAACGCCCGCGTCGATCATGCGGCGATCACCTGCCCACCGAGCAGCGCGTCGACTTGCTCTCCATCGAGCTCCCGATGGACGAGCAACGCCTCGGCGACCAGGACGACCTCTCCCCAATGTTCGGCCACGCAAGCGGCGGCCCTGTCGCCCAGCCAGGCGACATAGTTCTCAAGTTCTCGCCCGCTGGTGCCGGTGATGCGCAGGACGAGCGCGGCGGCACTCGCTTGGTGCCGCTGCCACGACTCGTCCGATGGAACGAGGTTGAGCGTTTCACACGCCAATCGCTCGGCGATCGGGCCGGCGAGCTCGACGATCGCGTGCGCCTCGATTTCCTCGCGCTTGGCTTCCGGCAGCGATCCCCACGATGGCCCGGGCGCGTAATGGCAAAAGCCGCCCTCGCTCGCGCTCGCGCGAATCGAGACACCGCGGACGCTCAGGCCGAAGCTGCGTGCCGGTACGGCGTGCCCCGCCTCATGGAACGCGACGGCCCGATCTTCGCTCGGAGTCCGGCCCATCATGTTGTCGAGGTCGATCGCGGCAAGCCGGTTTGCGGCATCCTGGCGGCTGAATACCGCGCCGTCCAGGGTCGGGGTGATGATCAGTCGTGAGAGATTTTCCTCGATCGCGGCAGCATCGGCAGCGGGATACTTGCTCAGTGCGTCCTTGAGTCGATAGCCAAACGGCCAGGACTCGGCGAGGCCCGGATCGATGTCGCGGCTCATCCCGCATCCTCGGCCACCAGTTCGGGTAAATGGAGTCGCTGGCGCAGGGCGAAGAGATCGGCGAGTACATTGTCGTCGATACGCAGTTGCATCGCGTCAAGCATCGGAAACGCCTCGCGGAGCTCTAGCATTCGTGCGCCGAGCTCCGGCCCCGATGTCATATCGCGCCGGGCGCGAGTGAATGCGTTGTGTACGTCGTCGCTCGTTCGCGCGATTCGCGGGTCGCTCTTTTCCCGTAGTTCCCACTCGGCCATCAACCGCGGCTTCTCGGCTTCGATGAACGCGGTCCAGTCCCTTCCCCATTGCGGACCGGCCTCAGCCCACGCGGCCACTAATTCTCGCGCGAGTCCCTTGATGTCAATGGCGCTCATTCTTCGCTCCAAGTGGCGAGGCCGCAACGCTCGCGAATCGTGTTCACCTTCGCGATGATCTCGGCGGTTGGTGACGCGTCTTCGGGCAGCCGATCCAGCTCGTCATAGATCGCGCGCAACGCGTCGCCGATATACCAGGCACCCACTGGCGCGCGCGGTCCCTGTCGCCGATTCTCCCACTCACTCCATACGGATTCCCGCGTTCTCGAAATGCAGGGTTGTGCGAGCGCGCGGAGTTGTCTGAGCGCAACATCGCGCTCGCCGATCAGGACGGATTCGCGCGTCAGAAAGTCGAACTCCGCCGCGCGACACGCCTCGACAGCGGCCTCGTGAGCACACTTGGCATCCGCCGCCGCCGCGCGAGCCTTCTCCAGACTAGGCTGCACCTGCTTCCTCAGTGCGGTGGCCCGCGCTAACGCGTCGGCGGCCTTCTCTCCTAGTCTTCGACGCTCGTCATCTTTGTCGGCAACGCCCTGTGCCAGGATCTGCCGTCCCACCGGGTATTTCCGCAACTCCTTCGCGATTTGTTCTTCGTCCATGACTGCCATGCTTGCTCCGTGCTTCGGTGGTTTAGGCGGCAGCGCGTTGCTGCTGCTGATAGGCGGCGAACGACTCAGCCGGGATTCGCCATTCTCGACGGTTGAGGCGGTAGGCGTTTCGGAAGATTCCGGCCCGGCACCAGGCCGCCACTGTCACCGGGTCGCGCCCGATCAGTTCGGCGACCCGCTTGGCAGGGAGGTCGACCGCGATTTCGGGGGCCGGCGCGGTAGCCATTTCGCGAATTTCGCGGACGCGAACGGTGATGAATTGCTCGCCGTCAAGGTTGGCGATCTGGCTGAGAAGCGCCGAGCCGCTCACTTGGCGCTCCCAGACTTCGCCAGCCGATCGTCGAACTGCTTCTGGGCCACCGCAACAACGACCTTGCGCACGAACCTCGAGACGCTCGTCCCGTGGATTGTCTCCGCAACGAACCGAATCATCTGTGTTTCGTGAATCGTCATCCGGCTGACCACGATCCCTGATTTAGCGCCCGCTTTCGCCATACCTCTTCCCTCCACGCCAATGGGCGTATACGCTTGTAGACCTACAAGCTGAGCTACAAGCGAATGTCTCCATCCGGCGAGGAAAAAGGAATGGCACGAAAGGCTGGGTTGTACGGCCTACAAGTAGCCGACGCTAAAGGGGCTGATCGGGTTGGGATTCGTGCGGATCGGCTGCGAATGGCGAGGGTGGAGTTGAGACTCTCTCAGCCCGAGCTCTCGGCGCGAATCTCAACCTTCAAAGGCAAACCGCTCGTGAGTCAACAAACGATCGCGGCGATTGA
>JANYAG010000294.1 GCA_025361465.1 Gemmatimonadota bacterium | reverse complement strand
AAGTCACTCGACCGCGCTGACGCTCGGACAGCACGAGGCCGCGTTCACGATCGCGGGCTATGCCCCCGTCGCGATCCAGCAGGAGTTGATGCGATTCTGGCTGGCTCATGGTCGACCCGCCGCCATTCGCGCCCTCCCCTCCGGCAACACCATTCGCATCACGGCCCGCGGCCGGGACACCGTGCGAGTCGGTGACACCACGGTGGTGCTGCAGCGCTTTGCGGTCACCGGGTTGATCTGGGGTCGCGAATCACTCTGGATGGACGACGCCGGCGTGTTGGTGGCCCTGGTCAGCACCGATGCCGAATTCGATCACTTCGAGGCCCTCCGAAATGAATACGCCGGCTCGCTGACCTTCTTCGTGGCCCGCGCCGGGAATGACGGCGCGGAAGCGCTGGCGCAACTGGCGGGGCCTCGGGCGATGCAGGAGAGCTTCGCACTGGTCGGTGCGACGCTGATCGACGGCACCGGCGGCGCCGTCGTGAGCGACGCGGTCGTGATGGTAAGGGACGGGCGGATCACGGCGGCGGGACCTCGGGCGAGCGTGCGCATTCCCGCCGGGATCAAGCGCATCGATGTCGCGGGGAAGTACATCGTCCCCGGCCTGTTCGACATGCACGCCCACTATGAACAGGTGGAGTGGGGACCGATCTACCTGGCCGCTGGCGTCACCACGGCGCGAGATGTCGGCAACGAGTTCGCTTTCATCACCGCCGTGCGTGACGCGATCAAGGCGGGGCGCGGCATCGGGCCGCGAATTCTCACCGCCGGCATCATCGACGGTTCCGGACCGTTCGCACTCGGGGTGGACCGGGCGGATTCCCCTGAGGAAGGCGCCAGGCTGGTGCAGCGCTATCATGACGCCGGGTTCGACCAGATCAAGACCTACAGCAGTGTGAACGTGAAGACACTGACCGCCATTGCCACCGAAGCGCACCGGCTCGGGATGACGGTGACCGGCCACATCCCGACCGGGCTCGACGCCTTCCGGGGCGTCGAGGCGGGCATGGACCAGATCAACCACATCCCGTACGTCGTCTCGATCATGAAGCCCAAGCGGGTCGCCGGAACACCCGCGCCGGTGCTTGACCTCGCTTCCCCCGAAGCCGGGCACGCCCTCGCGTTCCTCAAGGAACACCACACCGTCATCGACCCGACGCTGGTCGTCTACGAGGTGGGGCTGCGGCCTGCGCGCGTGTCGTACGCCGAGCTGGATCCCGGCGCAGCGAAGGTCGCGCCCGAGCTCGCGGAGCAGATCCGGAACTCCGGCGCGCCGGCCAACCTTGAGGCGGCGGCGAAGGCGCAATTCGACGAGATGCTCGCGGTGGTCGGGGCGCTCCACAAGGCAGGGATCCCGATCGTGGCAGGGACCGATCAGTCCATCCCTGGTCATTCGCTTCACCGGGAACTCGAGTTGTATGTCCAGGCAGGGTTCACCCCGATGGAAGCGCTCCAGGCCGCCACGTCGGTCCCCGCCGCAGTGATGCATCTGGATGGGGAGATGGGGACGGTCACCGCGGGCAAGCGGGCGGACATCCTGGTGGTGGACGGCAACCCCCTCGATCGCATCGAGAACCTGCGCAAGATCGTCATGGTCGTCGCTGATGGTCGCCGCTACGATCCGGCACCCCTCTGGCGTGCCGCCGGATTCCTTCCGTGAAGGCCATGCCATGACCTCCTCCTTGAAGCACACCGCCCAATCGGTGATTCGCGCCCAATCCTTCGGCCTGGCCATGGTGCTGGTCATCCTGGCTGGCGTGCTCACCGCAGTGTCCGGCTCGCACATCGACCCGATGACCGGGGCATCGGTCAATAACTTCCTCAACGCGCACACCCTGCTGCAGATGGCGACGGACACCAGTACCATCGCCATCATGGCGGTGGGCGCCACCCTGATGATCATCTCGGGCGGTATCGACCTCTCTGTCGGGGCGATCTACGCCATCTCCGGCGTCGGCATGGCGATGGTGCTCCGGGGAATCGGACCGATGGGACCAGTGACCACTGTCCTGGTGGCCCTCCTCACCTGCCTCGCCATCTCGTTTCTGTGTGGCCTCGCCAATGGCATCATGACCATCGGCCTCGGTGTGCACGCCTTCATCATCACCCTGGGCACGATGTGGATCTTTCGGGGCCTGGCCTTCGTTTCCAGTCGCGCCGAATCGATCCTGGTCCCGACGCCGCTCACCGCGGTGACCAAGGCCTCGCTTGGGCTTGGCGCCACGCTCTCCCCGGTGCCGCTGCTCGCGATGCTGGCCGTGACCGGGGTGGGCGCCGTCTTCCTCACCCGGACCGTGATGGGACGGCACGTGCTGGCGGTGGGCGGCAACGCCGAGGCCAGCCGGTATGCCGGGTTGCGGGTGGACCGGATCCGGCTCGGCGTCTTCCTCTGGTCGGGCATTACGGCGGGCATTGCCGCCTTCCTCAGCGCGGGGTACTACGGCTCGGCCACCTCGTCTGACGGTACCGGATATGAGCTGTATGTGATCGCCTCAGCCGTCGTCGGCGGTGCGTCGCTTCAGGGTGGCAAGGGGAGTGCGATCTCCTCGACGCTCGGCGCCCTGCTGATCGTCCTGATCCGCCAGGCCATCCGCACCCTGCATCTCGACCAGAATTACGAGTGGATCATCATCGGTACCGCGATGATCGCGGCCGTGGTGCTCGACCAGGGCGGCACCCGGCTGCTGGCCCGACGGATGGCGGGTGAGGCGTCAGCGTCCTCATCCCGAACGAAGTGAGGGATCTCGTGGCGGTGATTCGACGTCCAAGGTCCTTCGCGTTGCTCAGGACGAGGGTGCCATGAGCCCCGCCATCTCCTCCAGTGGCATGAACCACGCCATCTCGTTCCGCGGTATCACGCGACGCTATCCCGGCATCACCGCGCTGGACGACGTGACGTTCGACATTGCCGCAGGGTCGTGCCACGCCATCTGTGGCGAAAATGGCGCCGGCAAGAGCACCCTCGGAAAGATCCTCGCGGGCAATGAGCAACCCGACAGCGGCACCATCCTCCTCGATGGCCAGCCGGTCGCCTTCAAGTCTCCGCGCGAGGCGCTCGCCGCCGGCGTCGCGATCGTCCACCAGGAACTGGCCTTCTGCGAGCACCTCTCGGTTGCTGAGAACCTCTGCCTCGGGCGATTGCCGACCCGATCCGGCTTCATCGACCGGCACCAACTTGCCACCCAGGCCGCTGCATTACTGGCAACGGTCGGTGCCACGATGGACCCGGCCCGGCCGCTTGGCACCCTCAGCATCGCCGAGCAGCAGCTGGTCCAGATTGCCGCCGCCGTGGGATGCGGCGCCCGCGTGGTGATCTTCGACGAGCCGACCAGTTCGCTCAGCGAGGGTGAGGCGAAGCGTCTCTACGATCTCGTCCGCCAGCTCACGGCCAGCGGCGTGGCCGTGATCTACGTCAGCCACCGGATGCCCGAGATCTTTCTGCTGAGCGACGCCGTCACGGTGCTGCGGGACGGACGCCATGTGGCCACCACCCCAACGTCTGCGCTCGACGAAGCGGCGTTGGTCCAGCAGATGATCGGCCGAACGCTGGAGCACTACTTCCCGGCGCACGTCGGAGCCGCACCGGGTGACGAGTTGCTCCGGGTCGAGTACCTGTCCAGTCGCGGGCGATTCGAGGACGTCTCCTTCTCCCTGCACGCCGGAGAAGTGCTCGGGCTGGCGGGGCTCACCGGCGCCGGCCGTTCCGAGGTGGCTCGCGCGATCTTCGGCCTCGATCCCGACGCCACGGGCTCGATCTTCGTGCGTGGGGCCGCGGTGCAGATCGGCTCGCCGCGCTCCGCCATGGATCATGGCATCGGGTTGGTGCCGGAGGATCGCAAGCGCCAGGGACTGGTGCTCTCGATGCTCGCCCGGGAGAACACCACACTCACCGTGCTCGAATCGCTGTCGCGCCTCACTTTCGTCCGCCGCGACCGGGAGCGTGCATTGGCCCTGGGGCATTTCGAGCGACTCAAGGTGCGCACCGGGCTGCTGGAATCGCCGACTACGGCACTCTCGGGCGGCAACCAGCAGAAGCTCGTGCTGGCCAAGTGGCTTGCGGCGAGGAGTTCGATCCTCATCCTCGACGAACCGACCCGCGGCGTCGATGTCGGAGCCAAGGCGGAGTTGCATGCGTGGATCGACAAGCTGGCGTCCCAGGGAACCGCGATCCTGCTGATCTCGAGCGAGCTGCCCGAACTGCTTTCGTTGTCGACCCGAGTGCAGGTGCTGCGGGCCGGGCGGGTGGCCGGGGAGCTGCCCCGTGAGCAGGCCGATCAGGACAGCGTCCTGCGGCTGATGGCAGGGATCGCGTAGCTCCCCCGTCCCCCATTGCCGCAGTATCTTTGCGGGCATCCCCCGGCACACCGAGGACTCTCCTATGCCCCGCCGCTTCGGTCTCCTGCGCACCCTCTGCGTCCTGGCCACTGTGTCGATCGCCGCCGCCTGCAGTCACGGAACGGCCCCATCGACCACTGCGCCGAAACAGATGCTCGCCGCCACGCCCCCGATGGGGTGGAACAGCTGGAACAAGTTCGGCTGCAAGATCGACGAGAACCTCATCCACGAAACCGCGGACGCAATGGTCAAGTCGGGCATGAAGGCCGCGGGGTATCAGTACATCAACATCGACGACTGCTGGATGGCGAAGACCCGTGATGCCAAGGGCAACCTGCAGCCTGATCCGACCCGCTTCGAACATGGCATCAAGGCACTCGCCGATTACGTCCACTCCAAGGGACTGAGGCTGGGCATCTACTCGTCGGCCGGCACGGCGACCTGCGAGAACTTCCCGGCGTCGCTCGACCATGAAATTGCTGATGCCACCATCTTCGCGGCCTGGGGCGTCGACTACCTCAAGTACGACAACTGCAACAACCAGAAGCGGCCGTTCTACCTGCGCTACGAGGCAATGGCGAAGGCGCTGCGCGCCTCGGGCCGGCCGATCGTCTTCTCGATCTGCGAGTGGGGCGAGAACAACCCGGGCGAGTGGGGCCGTCGCGTCGGTGGGCAGCTCTGGCGCACCACCGGCGACATCAGCGACAAGTGGAGCTCGATGCTCGGCATCCTCGACAAGCAGGTCGGTCTCGAGAAGTACGCCGGGCCCGGCGGCTGGAACGATCCCGACATGCTCGAGGTCGGCAATGGCAGGATGACGTACGACGAATACGTCGCCCACTTCTCGCTCTGGGCGCTGCTCAACGCCCCGCTCATCGCCGGCAACGACCTGCGCACCATGTCCGACTCGACCCGCACGATCCTCACCAACAAGGAGGTCATCGCGGTCAATCAGGACTGGGGCGGTATGCAGGGCGCGCGCATCCGCAAGGACAGCGCGACCCAGGTCTGGGCCAAACCGATGCGCGACGGCTCCAAGGCGGTCGTGCTCCTGAATCGCGGCGAGCGGCCCGCCACGATCAGCGTCACCGCCACCGAACTCGGCATGCGCGCTGCGGGCTCCTACACCGTGCGCGACCTGTGGACCCGGGTCACGACCGCCACCCCAGACCGGATCACCGCGCAGGTACCGAAGCATGGCGCAGCGATGTTCATTGTCCGGGCCAAGTAGGACCGTCCCGATGACTGACCAGCCATCGCGCCGGGAATTTGTGGGCGTGGTGGCCGCCGCCGCGGCGCTCGCTGCGCTTCCCGGATTGCCCCGCCCAGCCTGGGCGATGCCGGCACGCCGACGGGTCGCGTTCGCCGCGAAGCCATTCGACTTGCACCGGGTGCGCCTCCTGCCCGGGATCTTCCGCGACGACGTCGAAGTCAACCGGCGCTACATGATGGCGCTCGACCCGGACCGGCTGCTGCACTCCTTCCGGATCACCGCGGGATTGCCATCCACCGCCGAGCCGTATTACGGCTGGGAAGCGCCGAACAACGAGCTCCGCGGGCATTTCGTCGGGCACTACCTCTCGGGCTGCGCGCTGCTGGCTGCGCAGCTTGGAGACGGTGCCGTCAAGGCACGTGGTGCCCTGATGGTGGCCGAGCTGGCGGCGTGCCAGGCCGCAAGCGGATACCTGAGTGCCTTTCCGGTGGAGCTCGTCGATCGTCTCAAGGCGCGCCGCGGCGTCTGGGCGCCGTTCTACACCATCCACAAGATCCTGGCCGGCATGCTCGACTGCCATGCACTGAGTGGCAACGCCCAGGCGCTCGAGGTGGCGCGGGGCATCGGTCGGTGGACGCGAGACTGGGTGGCTCCCGTCGACGACGTTTCGATGCAGCGCATCCTGAACACGGAATTCGGCGGGATGGGTGAATCGTTGCGACAGCTGTCCGTCGTGACGGGTGATGCATCGTTCCTCGACGTGGCACACCGCTTTGATCATGAGCGGGTGCTGGCACCGCTGGCTGAGGGCCGGGATGCCCTCAAGGGCGTGCACGCCAACACCACGATCCCCAAGATCATTGCCGCCGCGCGACTCTACGAGATCAACGGCGACCAGCGGTCGCACGATATCGCCAATTATTTCTGGCACGAGATCACCTCGAAGCGCTGCTTTGCGACCGGCGGGTCGAGCAGTGGTGAGGGGTGGCCAAGCGAGGCCGGGATGCTCGCCAAGGAGCTGGCGCCGGATACCGAGGAGAGCTGCGTCACCTACAACATGCTCAAGCTGACGCGACAGCTCTTCAGCTGGACCGCCGACCCGACAATGGCCGACTATTACGAGCGGGCGCTCTTCAACGGGATGCTCGGCACCCAGCACCCGGCCGATGGCGAGAAGATTTACTACACTCCGCTCCAGTCGGGCTATTGGCGGATGTTCGGCACCCCCGACCATGGCTTCTGGTGCTGCCATGGTTCGGGGGTCGAGTCGCACTCGAAGTTCGGCGACAGCATCTACTTCCACGACGACGACGGCGTGTATGTCAACCTTTTCGTCGCATCCGAACTCGACTGGGCTGACAAGGGCGTCACGATGGTGCAGGACACGACCTTCCCCACCAGCGATACCACCCGTATCACCGTGCGCATGGCAAAGCCAACCCGGTTGAAGCTGCGGCTCCGCATTCCCTACTGGGTCGCCGGGGCGCCAACGGCGAAGGTCAACGGCAAGCGCATCGCCACCACCCCCGCGCCATCCTCCTATCTGGTGATTGATCGGGTGTGGCGGGACGGCGACCATGTCGAGCTGACGCTGCCGATGGCGCTGCATGTGCACCCCATGCCCGACGACCCGACGCTGCAGGCGGTGATGTACGGCCCGCTGGTGCTCGCCGGCAAGCTCGCACCGGAACCGACCCGTGCGGGACCGACGCCACCGCGGATGTCGCCCGACTTCACGGTGCCGCCGCTGCCGGTCGCGGCCATTGTCGCACCGTCCATCGATGTGACATCATGGGTCAAGCCGGTGCGCGGCAAGATGCTTGAGTTCACCACGGTCGGTCAGGCGAATAACTTCGCGATGGCGCCATTCCATGCCGTGTTTGACGAGCGGTACGTCGTGTACTGGAAGGTGGGGCGCGCGGGGTGAGGCGGGGCTCGCCCCACCTTGGTCGGCCTCCTCGAGGTTGCCCCGAATAGCGCTCGCAGATGTCTGGTTGCCACCCCGAGGCCCCAATGACTCGACCGCTCGCCACTGCGTTCCTGCTGTCGCTCAGCGTCATGAGCGGCGCCCTCGCGCAGAACCCCAATCCGATTCCCAAGGACCCCTCGCCCTGGAAGCAGCACGCGATGGAGCGGCCCCAGCCGGTGATCGTCACGCCGGGAGCGCCGGGGGCGCCCGTGCCGCCGCCGAGCGATGCCGTCGTGCTGTTTGACGGCACCTCGCTCGCAAAATGGCAGGGCAACCCTACGGTGCCGATGCCGGCGCGGTGGAAGGTCCAGGATGGCTACATGGAAGTGGCCCCGGGCACCGGAGGGATTGCCACCAGGCAGGGCTTCGGCGACGTGCAGCTGCACATCGAGTGGATGACGCCCACCCCACCCAGGGGTGAGAGCCAGGAGCGCGGCAACAGCGGCATCTTCCTGATGAGCACGTACGAGGTCCAGGTGCTCGACTCCTACCAGAACACGACCTATCCCGACGGCGCGGCGGGGTCGATCTATGGCCAGTTCCCGCCGCTGGTGAATGCCTCGCGTCCGCCGGGAGTCTGGCAGACGTATGACATCGTCTTCCACCGGCCACATTTCGATGCCACGGGGAAGGTCACGGCCCCGGCTCGGATGACCATCTTCCAGAACGGCATCCTGGTGCAGGACGACCAGACGGTGATCGGCCCGACGACCAACTCCCGTCGCGATCCGTATCTCGCCCACGCCGACAAGTTGCCGCTGACCCTCCAGGATCATGGCAACCCGACCCGCTTCCGGGACATCTGGCTGCGCGAGTTGCCCGAATGAACTGGCTCATCATCCTCCTCGGCACCACGATCGGCGGCGGCATCGGCTGGTGGATCGGCGCCCGGTTCGGCATCATGACGGCGTACATGCTGAGCATGGCCGGCACGGCCGTGAGCTTTTACTACTGTCGACGGTTCATCACGGAGCACATGCCATGACCTCACGCCGCGAATTCCTCGCCGCCTCCGCGGCCGTTGTCGGGGCCGCGCGCTGGCCCTTGCACCTGCCTGAACCCGTGGCAACAGGCACCACCCTGCTCTTCCAGGGTGACTCGATTACCGATGCCGGACGCGACCGCACCCGCACCGGGGCGAATGACATCCGCGCCCTCGGATCGGGGTATCCGCTGCTGCTCGCCGCCGAGCTCCGGGACCGATTTGCCGAGCGTGATTTGCAGGTCTTCAATCGAGGCGTCAGCGGCAACACGGTGCCCGATCTCCAGGCCCGGTGGCAAACCGATACTGTCGCGCTCAACCCCGCGACGATTTCGATCCTGATCGGCGTGAACGACATCTGGCACGTGCGCGACAAGCCGCATGACGGTGCAGTCGCACGCTACGAGGCTGGATACGCCGAACTGCTCAAGGCGACGCAGACCGCGCTGCCCGGCGTGCGCCTCGTGGTGCTCGAGCCGTTCGTGCTCCGCGTCGGCGCCGTCAGCGACGCCTGGTTCCCGGAATTTGACGATTTCCGCGCGGCCGCACGACGGGTTGCCAAGGGGGCCGGCGCGACGTTCGTCCCGCTGCACGAGATGCTGCAGGCCCTGGCCCGGAAGTCCTCCCCGGCTTACTGGGCCGGGGATGGGGTCCATCCCACACTCGCGGGACATCAGGCGATCGCGCGGCAATGGGTCAAGGTCGTGGGGAAGCTCTAGCGCCCATGTGGATTCTCGACCGGACCGGCCGGGCGCTTGCGCGCTTCCTGACCGAACCACGGCCGCAGGAGCTGCGTCCGACCACATCGGTTCCCAATGCCCTCGCGACTGTGCTCCGAACGGGCGACGTCCTCCTGGTGGAGGGCAATACGCGGATCAGTGTCACCATCAAGTACCTGACCCAGTCGTCCTGGTCCCACGCCGCGCTCTTCATCGGTGACGCCCTTGGCCCCCCGGCCGATGACGGTGAGCCGAGGGTGCTGCTCGAAGCCGACGTCAACGCCGGGGTGCGCACGGTGCCGCTCAGCAAGTACGCCGAGCAGCACACCCGGATCTGCCGGCCGGTGGGCCTCTCCAACGACGAGATCGACCGGGTCATCGGTTATGCCATGGCCCGCATCGGCCGCCAGTATGACCGGAAGCACATCTGGGACCTGGCGCGCTATCTCCTCCCGACTCCACCGGTTCCTTCCCGCTGGCGCCGCCGCATGCTGGCCATCGGTAGTGGTGATCCGACGCGGGCCATCTGTTCCACGCTGATCGCCGAGGCATTCGATTCCGTCGGGTATCCGATCCTGCCCCATCCCCTGTTGGCGCGCGGCAGCGAACCGACCGCGGACGACGACGCAGCAGAGGTGAAGCGCATCCATGACCAGGGGCTGTTTGTGCCCCGTGATTTCGATGTGTCGCCATACTTCCAGATCATCAAGCCGACGCTGGAGCAGGGGTTCAACCCGCATCTGGTGCCGGTCTGAACGCCTCGAGAAGTACGGCAAGATCCTCCAGTCGAGAGATTGCACGATGATGAGCCATGTCCGCCTCATTCCCATTCTGGCCCTTGCTGCTCCGATCACCGCCCAATCTCCCGCTGTGCAATTGATTCCCCGCCCCGCCAGCGTCACTGCACGTGGCGACCTCTGGCGCCTGCCGGACACACTCCGCATCAGCACCAACCGCCCAGCCGCGAAACCAGCGGCGGCACTCCTCCTCGAGTTGCTGCGCTCCGAGCATGCGCGCCCGGCCCGGAATGCAACCAGGGGACAGATCCGCTTCGTGATCGGGTCCGGCGCGGCAGCCGATGAGTCCTATACACTCACCGTCGGCGTCGACGGCATCGTGATCACGGCCCCATCGCTCAGCGGTCTCCGCTGGGGAGCTCAATCGGCCCGGCAACTCATCGTCGGGGCAACCGACGGCACCACCAGTGGCGTGGAGATCCGCGACCGCCCTCGATACGAATGGCGCGGCGCCATGCTCGACGTGGGACGGCACTGGTTCCCCGTGGCCGACGTGCTCCGCTGGATCGACGCGATGGCACGCTACAAGCTCAATGTCTTCCATTGGCATCTCTCCGACGATCAGGGATGGCGGCTTGCCATCTCCAGGTATCCCAGGCTCACGAGCATTGGGGCCTGGCGGGACGAGTCCGCCGACCTCGAGGTCGGTGGCTTCTACACCCAGGCCGACGTTCGGCGCGTGGTGGCCTACGCCGCAGCACGGGGTATCACGGTCGTTCCGGAGATCGAGATGCCCGGACACTCGCGCGCGGCGCTGGCCGCCTACCCGATACTGGGCTGTACTGGCGAGGCGTTGCCGGTGCCAACCGGCTGGGGAGTCTTCGACGATGTGCTCTGCCCCACCGAGGCGACCTTCACCTTCCTCGAGGGCGTGCTGACGGAGGTGCTGCAGCTCTTTCCGTCGCGCAACATCCACATCGGCGGCGATGAGGTGCCGAAGCGCCGCTGGAAGGAATGCGCCGAGTGCCAGGCGATCATTGCGCGCGAGAAACTTGGGGACGACGAGGGGCTGCAGCGGTGGTTCACCGCGAGGATTGCCGCCTGGCTCCAAACGCACGGTCGCCGAATGATCGGCTGGGATGAGATCCTCAATGGCGGCGCCCCCGCCGGCGCGATTGTGCAGGCGTGGCAAGGGAGCAATCGCATCGCCCTCGCACTCGCCGCCGGTTCCGACGTGATCGCCTCGCCGGCCGAGTGGACCTACGTCAATCGCTCGGCATCACCCCGGGAGTTGCCGCTCGACCGGATCGTTCGCTTCGATCCCGCCAGCCCACCGAACGGGAAGGCGCGTGTGCTCGGTGGTGAGGCGCCGCTCTGGACCGAACGCGTGGTGTCGCCGGCCAACGTCGAGATGATGTATTTCCCCCGCCTCATCGGGTTCGCCGAAGCGATCTGGTCCGGCCCGGCTGACCCAGGAGCGTTCAGGGTTCGACTTGCCCCGGAGCAGGAGCGACTCGGGCGCCAGGGCATTGCGTTCGGTCCGGCGGACGCCGACCTGACTTCGCTGATGATCCGCTACGACACCACCTCGCACCGGCTCCGGCTTGGCCAGACCAACCTGATCACCGGCATCGCCGCGGTGGTGTTCCGCGATGGCAATCCCATCGCCGCAGACACCTCCGGTGCGCTGTTTGCACAGGAGGGTCGTTTCACTCTCCAGCTCCGCCGCGGCGTGGATGCCATTGGCGAGTCGCGCACCGTCACCGTGGCGGATCACCTGGGGCGCAACAGGCCGGTCACCTTCGCAACCCCGCCCGATCCGCGCTACCCCGGCACCGGCGCCTACACCCTGACGGACGGCGCCCGCGGCACCGTCTTCGCCGACGGCCTCTGGAACGGGTGGCAGGGCCCCGATCTCGATGCCATCATCGACCTCGGCTCCTCCCTGTCGCTGCACGAGATTTCGATCTCCCTGCTCGAGGAGGTACGATCCTGGATCCTCTATCCGTCGAGCGTGCGCGTACAGCTCTCCGGCGACGGCAGCCAGTGGCGCGATGGCGGCACCGTGGCACTCAACGTCCCCACCACCTCTGATGGTCGCTCCCGGCGGCTGGTGACCGTCGCCCTCCCTGCCGGGACCGCGGCGCGCTGGGTCCGTGTGGTGGCGACCAATCCGGGCAGGCTCCCGGCCTGGCACCCGGGGGCGGGAAGCCCGTCATGGATCTTTGCAGACGAGATTCTTGTTCATTGAGGATTCGGGGGTGACGAGCTGCCATCCCCGGCCACTTGATGAACGGAGTTGAAGATGTCGATCCGCCCGGTAACCCGCACCCGCACTGCCATCCCGACGATCGAGGGGGCCGGCGTCCACCTGCGCCGGGCCTTCGGCTTTGGCGACACGTCGGAGACCGATCCCTTCCTGTTGTTTGATGATTTCCGCAACGAACGGCCGGCCGACTACCTGGCCGGCTTCCCCTGGCATCCGCACCGCGGCATCGAGACGATCACGTACGTCCTGGCGGGGACGGTGCAGCATGAGGACTCGCTCGGCAACAGCGGGCGGCTCGGCGGTGGTGACGTCCAGTGGATGACCGCGGGCCGAGGCATCATGCATCACGAGATGCCACAGGGCGACCCGAGCGGGCGGATGCATGGCTTCCAGCTCTGGGCCAATCTTCCCTCCGTTCACAAGATGACCACGCCGCGATACCAGGATGTCGCATCGAAGGAGATCCCCACCGTCACCGATGATGACGGCACGGCGGTGCGGATCATCTGTGGCGAGTTCTGGGGAACGCGCGGCCCGGTCGACGGCATCGCCGCCGAGCCGCAGTATCTCGATGTCTGGGTTCCACCGGGTCAGCGCAAGGTGCTGCCGGTCGACACCTATCGCAGCGCCTTCGCCTACATCTTTGAAGGAAGCGCGAGCTTTCGCGATGCCTCCGCTCCTTTCGGCGTCCTCACCGAGCAGACCGCCGGCAACGACGACACGCTGGTGCGCGAGATGAGCGGCAATCGCTCGCTGGTGATGTTCGGCAATGGCGACGAAGTGGTGGTGCACGCCGGCGAGCAGGGAGTGCGCTTCCTGCTGGTGGCGGGCCGGCCAATCCAGGAGCCGGTGGCGTGGCACGGCCCGATCGTGATGAACACCCGGGAGGAGATTCAGCGGGCGATGGCGGACCTGCGCGACGGGACATTCATCGAGGGCGCGCGGTAGTCACTCCGCCAGCTTCTTCTCGATCCGCCGGTCCGGAATGAACCAGATCAGCGCCACGGCGGTGTAGAGGACGTCGGAGATCGACGGCTCCACGAAGGCGAGCGGGATGGCGACGACATAGAGCAGCAGGGAAACCTTGCCCTTGCGGTCGTCACCGATCGCGGCGGCGAGCTTCGAGTGCGAGCCCTGGGTGGCGATAATGGTGCGCACCAGGATGGTGTACGCCATCGCCGCCATGAGGAGGATGATGCCGTAGGCCGCGGCCGGCACCGCGGCCTGGTGATTCTGCCCCAGCCAGACCGTCCCGAACGGCACCAGCGAAAGCCAGAACAGCAGGTGCAGGTTGGCCCAGAGCACCCCGCCGCTCACCTTGTCCACCAGGTGGAACATGTGGTGGTGGTTGTTCCAGTAGATCCCCAGATAGATGAAACTCAACAGGTACGTCAGGACTGCCGGAAGGATGGCGTGCAGCGCCGCCAGGTCGGCGCGTTCCGGCGTCCTGAGTCCGAGCACCATGATGGTGATCAGGATGGCGATGACGCCATCACTGAACGTCTCCAGTCGGGCCTTGTTCATCTTCTCCTCACTACTTCGACGACGCCTTGATCTTCTCCAGCTCCACCTGCCAGTTGAAGATCACATCCAGGGTTGGCGCGTCCACGCCGCCCGAGGTCACCATCAGGAAGCGCTTGCCATCGGGATGTACATCGTAGCCGTGATAGTATCCCACCTGGGCCAGCCCGGGGACGGTGAAGAGAATCTTCGGCATGCCATGCTCGAAATGCTTGCCGATCGTGACGGAGGTTGCGAGCATGGCCCCGCGTGAATTCCGGAAGAAGAGCTCTGTCCCGGTCCGGCTCCATCTCGGCTCGGTGCCACCTCCCACCGAAATGGCGAACCGTGCCGAATCGACGGTGGGAAATGGCCGCACATAGATCTCCGGTGCCCCGGATTCCTCCGACACGTACGCCAGCCAATGGCCGTCAGGCGAAAGCGCCGGTGCGTACTGGTCGAATCGCGACGCGAGCAGCGTCCGCGGCATGGTATCCCGGCCGTTCTCGACCACGAGCAACCGACGGCTCC
>JANYAG010000291.1 GCA_025361465.1 Gemmatimonadota bacterium | reverse complement strand
CTGCAGCTTGCGCTTCAGGTCAGCCGGGCCGATACCGGAAACGCCGACGGCCACCATCTCGCCCGTTTCCTTGTGCATCCCGGGAGGGGTCGCCGATCCGCAGACGTAGCAGAACGCGGCCACTCCCGGAAGCGGGGTATGGCAGGTCGGGCAGGTCCGGGTGGGCTGACTCAAGGGGTGTCCAGGGGCAGGTGGATCATGCGACCTCAGGCCGGGCTCAGGTGGATTCGGACTAAAAGTGTCCGAGTCGGGATAACGGCGCTAGACCGTGTCAGCCGCTGGGCCGGCGTTGGAGAGGAAGAAGTCGGCGCGGGCGCGATGCGCCGGGAAGGCCTCGAGGTAGTCCGATCGCCAGCGAATCAGGAAGGACGCGGCCTCCTCAGCGCGGACCATCGCCCAGACGGATCCGCCGAACCCGGCCCCGAAGGCCGAGGCGGCGGCGGCGCCAAGTTCGCGGGCGCGCCGGGCCAGGTGGATCGTCTCCGCCACCTGATTGCGCAGCACCTCTTCGGCGAGGGCCTGTGATCGATCCACCAGCGGGCCGATGGCCTCCGGGTCCCCGAGCGCCAGCGCGGCGGTGACGGCCGGGATGATCACTTCGGTTTCGGTACGGAACTGGTCGAGGCGCGCCAGCAGCATCGCGGCCTCGTGGCCTTGCTTCCGGAGCATCGCTTCGAGTTGCTGGGGCGCTTCGGTCGTACTGTGGAGTGCCGCGAAGAGGGAAGGGTCGTCACGAGTCGTTTCGCTGCACCAGGCGGTGAGGATCGTCCGGATCTCGCCTGAGAGTCGATTGTAGCTCTCGAGTGCACCACTTCCCTTGGCGGCATGCACGCCGGACATGGCGATCACAAAGGTCCAGCCGGTCGGGAGCGGCGTTTCGTTCTCCGCGGTGACTGGAAGGAAGTGGTACTGCGACAGGTGTCCGCTGCGGCAGCAGAGGATGGCCGTATGATCCTCGCTACCCCCGTGGGTGCCCACGCCGTGGTCGGCAGGGAACGGCCCGAACGCCTTGCCGTTCTCGACGGCGCCGAGATAGCCGGCGACCGCGCTGCGATCGGGAAAGGACGCCTGCCATCCAGGCGAGTCGGCAAGATGGTTGACCGCGGCGAGCGGGAGGAACACGGCGATCACCAGCGCGCTGGACGAGGAGAGCCCCGAGGCCGGTGGCAGCGTCGAGACAAACGTCGCATCGATTCCGACCCGAGCGTCGGGAAAGTCGCGTGCCACGCGACGCACCACGGTGATCGGGTAGTCACCCCATCGGCCAGGCTGTGGCGGTACGTCTGCGCGAAGCGGTATTTCGAGCCGGGCGCCCGTCTTGGCGTCGAGCAGTCGCACCATCCCATCGGTGTTCGGCCGCGCCAGGAGGTGGAACCCTCGCTCGACCGTGCACAGGAGCGATCGTCCGCCGCCATAGTCGGTGTGCTTGCCGAGCACCTCGATGCGCCCCGGGATCCACCAGGCCGATGTCGGTTTTCCGCCGAAGCGATCGGCGAACACGGTGGCGGTGCGCGCGAATTGCGTCGCGGCAAGATTGCATGCGGCGACCGACAGTCCGTGCGTGCGAAGGCGGGTCGCCCAGTCGGCGGTCATGGTGTGGCTGTCAGCCCGGCGAGTCTATCGGCGAGCGCCGCAACATCGCCCCGGCGCGACAAGTCGAGCACGCCCGCAGCCATCGTCACCGCGCGGAAGTGAGCGCCGCGCGTGAGGGCGAGCGCGACCGCCTGCGGCAACTCGAATTCTCCCCTGGCAGACCGAGGAACATCTCGACACATGCTGAAGATCGCGGTGTCGAGGCGCCAGATATTCATGCTGACCCAGGGGTGTTCGCCCGCCGCGGCGCGCTCCTCGACGCTGGGCTTCTCGATGATCCGCTCGAGGGTGCCGCGTTCGCCAAGTTCGAGGATGGCGAAGGCCGCGATCCGTTCGGGGTCGATGTTTCCGGCGGCCACCAGCGCCTCGGCGTCGAAGGCGATGAGGCCCGGCTCGCTGAGGGTCACGAGGGACCGGATGGCCTCCACGGGATAGAGGTTGTCGGCGTTGAGCGTGATGAAATCCCGGCCGCCGAGCCACGATTCGGCGGCCAGCACGGCGTTGGCGGTCCCGAGTGGCTCGGCCTGGATCACGAAGGCAAGGTGGATCCTGGTGGGCGGATACCGGCGATACCACTCGGCGATTTCCTCGTGCACCGGCGGGACGACGAGGCACACATCGGTGATGCCGCCGTCGGCGAGTGACGCCAGGATATGATCGAGGAACGGTCGCCCGCGTGCATCGGGGATCATCGCCTTCAGGCCGCGGGCGGCGGCGGCGCGCTGCGCCGTGTTGAGCGTCACGCCTTCTTCGGCGCGACGCATCCGGGTGCCCAATCCCCCGGCGAGGACGACGGCGGTCGTCGCCAGCACGGTCATACGCCGGCCGGAAGGACCGATGCCTCGTGTCGCGGCGTCAGATGCCCGCCCGGTGGTTCTGCCAGCCACCACGGGTGAAGTCAGGGAACTTGACCGGGATGCTGCCTCGCTTGACGGAGGTTTCGCTCAATGGCCAGGGTGCCGACCAGGCGGTGGCATCGTAGACATCGAAGTCCGGCGGCAATCCCTGCCGGATGCATTCGATCAACCGGAAGGCCATGATGTAGTCCATGCCGCCGTGACCACCCTTCGCCTTCGCGATCTCGCCGATCCGCTGCCACAGGGGATGTGTGTATTGGGCCTTCAATTCATCGATCGGTCGGAGGCTCTCGCCGTAGACTTTGCCATTGGCATCGCGCTGTCCCTCGATGTAGAAACGTGCCGGGTAGTCCTTGAAGACGCCCTTGGTGCCGCGGACCGAATTCAGCCGGTCATACGGGGTGGGCGTCGTCACGGCGTGGGTGAGCAGGATGGTCTTGCCATTGGTCGTCTTGATGAACGAGGTGTTGATGTCGCCCTCGACATAGGTCTCTTTCCACTTGGGCGAATCCTTGGGGATATTCGCCTCGCGCCAGAGCGAGAGCCCCCGCTCTGCGGTCGACATCGAGACCAGGTAGTCGAACCGATCGCCCTTGTGGATGTCGAGATACCAGGCCACCGGGCCAAGCCCATGCGTCGGGTAGAAGTTGCCCTGCCGGTTGGTGTGTGGAATGCGGCGCCAGAGCCCCTCGTCCCTGTCCTCGAAGAGCAGCGCACGCAGGTCATGGATGTAGGCCGCCTCGGCGTAGAGAATCTCGCCGAACAGCCCCTGCTTGATCATCGTGTTGACCAGCATCTCGTTGAAGTCGTAGCAGCAGTTCTCCATCATCAGGCAGTGGCGCCGAGTCTTCTCGGACATGTCCACCAGCTCCCAGCACTGCTCAAGGGACATCGCCACCGGCACCTCGGTGCCGACGTGCTTCCCCGCCTTCATCGCCGCGAGGGCGACGGGCGTGTGCCACGGCCACGGCGTGGCGGTATAGACAAAATCAATATCGTCGCGCGTGACGAGCTGTTCAAAGTCGTGATCGCCGGCGGTGAACATCGCCGGTGCGGGCTGGCCGGCGTCCGTCACCCGCTTCGCGGCGCGCGTCACCTTTTCGGGGACGATGTCGCAGAGCGCGGTGATCCGCACGTTGTCGATCGCGAGGAATTCACGGAGGACTGATGAGCCGCGCAGTCCGGTGCCGACGATCGCGACGCGCACCGTGTCTTTCGGCTCGAAGGGGACCCCCATCATCGACGTGGCACCAGCATGCGTTGGTGTGAGCCGCGGCGGCGGAGCGGCAAGGGCGGCACCTTGCGGCAGGACCAGGGCTGCGCCAGCGATCTTGAGCAGGTCGCGACGCGAGAGCGACGCTTCGGCGGGTCGTTCGGTCATGATAGGTTCCGGATGACGAAGGACGATGGCCGGCGGGGTGGTCCGGTCGGCTGAAAGTCTAGCGCAACCTGCTGGCGAGCGGGAGTTGCCAGAGTCGACGAAGGCCCGCCGTTATCTTGCTCATCTCCCCGCGAGGACCCTGTCATGCCCGAACGCGTAGTGCCCCGGCAACTCGGGTTTGCGGCCGCGCTCGCCACCGTGGTGGCGAACATCATCGGGACCGGCGTCTTCACGACCCTCGGCTTGCAGGTCCAGGAGACGACCGACGGTTTCGCCCTCCTGGCCCTCTGGGCCATCGGCGGTCTGATCGCTCTGGCCGGCGCGCTATGCTACGGCGAACTGTCGGCGGCCATCAGCGGGTCCGGCGGTGAGTACCGGTTTCTCCGGCGGATCTACCAGCCGGGGATCGGCACCGTCGCCGGTTGGGTCTCGGTCGCGGTTGGATTTGCCGCTCCGGTGGCGCTGGCCGCCATGGCCCTTGGCCTGTACGCCGGTCCCTTGCTCCGCATCGCGCCTCGCACGCTGGGGATCCTCGCGATCCTGGCGGCGACCGGCGTCCATTTGCTCGCTCCGTCGATTGGTGGCCGAGTCCAGGTCGTGGTCACGTCGCTCAAGGTGCTGCTGATTCTGGCGTTCGTCGGCGTCGGCTTGTGGCAGGGACCGGTGACCTCGATTTCCTTCGCGCCGAGTCTCCACTCATTTGGTCAGATTGCCAGTGCGCCGTTCGGGCTGTCGCTGATCTTCGTCTCCTACGCGTACTCCGGCTTCAACGCGGCCGCGTACTTCCAGGGCGAGGTGAAGGACGCCGAACGCAACGTGCCGCGAGCTCTTGTGATTGGGACCCTTGCGGTCACGGCGCTTTACCTCGGGCTCAACTGGATCTTCCTGCGGACGACCCCGATTGCTGCGCTCGTAGGGGTGGTCGACGTCGGAACGATCGCGGCGGGGCGAATCTTCGGCAGCGCCGGGGGCCGGTTGATGAGTGGACTGATCGCCGCCTTGCTGGTCTCCACGATCAGCGCCATGACCCTGGCCGGTCCGCGCGTCATCGAGTCGATGGCCGAGGACCTCCCCCTGCTGCGGCCCCTCGCCCAGCGGACAGCGACCGGGAGTCCTGCACGCGCCGTCTTGCTCCAGGGTGGTCTCGCCCTCGCGTTCGTGCTGACCGATTCATTCGAGGGCGTCCTGACCTATGCCGGGTTCACCCTCTCGCTCTTCACCTTTATCACGGTGCTCGGACTGATCCGCTTGCGGCGGCGCGAGCCGAAGCTGGCACGACCCTACCGCGTCTGGGCCTATCCCTGGACGCCGCTCTTCTTCGCCGGGTTCTCGCTCTGGACGCTGCTCGTGGTGCTGCGCGATCGTCCCAAGGAGGCGTTCGGTGGTGCGGTGACGCTGGGCGTGGCGGCGCTGATCACCTGGCTGGTCACGGAGATGAAGCCGGAGGCGTAGTTCACCTCGCATCGGGGCTGAACGACAAAGGCGACCCCAACCGGAGTCGCCGTCTTTGCTGCGGGGCGGATCGAACCCGCCCTAGCTGATGATCACCAGGTTCCGGAGCAGGTCAACCGGCCGCTTGGCAGCGCTCGAATTCGAGGTGTCATGCTCGAACATCCGGCGCACACCCTTCCACCAGGTATTCACGGCGCGTCCGGTCGGGAGCGGCGTTTCAACAACGCCGGCCCGCCGATTGGCGGCCTGCACGTACTTGCCATCGCCGACATAGATGCCTACGTGGGTGACCCGGGTGCCGCGTCCGAAGAAGAGCAGATCACCGGGCAGCAGCTGGGACGGATCCTTGGCGATCGCAACGCCCTGCTTCGCCTGCTCTCGGCTGGTCCGAGGAATCGACAGGTCGAAATTCCCCAGCAGCCATTGCACCAAGCCACTGCAGTCGAACGCCTTTCCCGGTGCCTTCGCCCCAAGCTTGTATTTCAGGCCAACCTGTGAGCGCGCCAGGTCGACCAGCGAATCGCGTTGCGCCGGCTTCATGAGCATGCGCGAGATCGTGGCGAACGGCTTTTCGGCGGCGGAGAACCCCGGATCCTGCGCCATGGCCGGCGAGGCAACAACCGCAGCCGCCACAAGGGCGGCAAGCGCGGGAGCTGCAAGGCGGCGGGCCAGGTTCACCAACAC
>JANYAG010000252.1 GCA_025361465.1 Gemmatimonadota bacterium | reverse complement strand
AAATCGAACGACTCGGGCAAGAGCCACCCTTCGACCGACGGTGCGGTGATCTGGTACTGCGCGCGGAGGGTGGAATCGCTGGCCGCGTCGAGCACCGCCCGCGACGGGATGCCGAGCTGCACTTCGGTGTTGCGGGCCAGGTCGAAGAGGGTGCCGCCTTCGGGAAGGGTGACCCGGAATTGCAGGGCGTCACCGGTGCGCAGCTTCCGCAGGATGGCGCTGATCGAAGTGCCCGGCTGGAACTCGTAAATCCCTGCCTTGAGGCGGCGGTCGACCCGGGCGACCCGGGCGCGGAAGCGGAACCAGCCGATCGAGCCGATGAGGTGGTGGGCGGCGAGGGAGTCGGCCACGGTGAGCACGGTTGAGCCTGGCGGGATCGCCACCCGCTGGACGGTGGTGGACGTAGTACCACCGCAGCCCACCAGCAGGACGGCGGCGGCGATGATCTGCCGCTTCACCCCGCTCTGCTCCCGCGGCGATCCTCGAGCCAGCGCTGCAGCAGGACCGCCGCGGCCCGGGCATCGACCTCGTGGCGCCGGTCGCGCGCCGTCCGGCCCAGTTCCCGGCTGATCTCGAGCACTCGCGCGGTGGAGAAATCCTCGTCGGTGAAGGCGAGGGGCAGGGCAGCCTTGCTGGAAAAGAGTTCCGCCATCTCGCGAGCGGCCAGGGCCGAATCGCCCTCGTGGCCGTCATCGTCGAGGGGCAAGCCCACCACCAGGCCGACCGGGTGTTCGCGTTCGATCACGTCGAGAAAGTCGCGCAGCGGCAGTCGCTTCCCGGCGCGACGCTGCAGCGCGCCAAGCGGCGTCGCGATCAGCTGGGTCTCGTCGGAAATGGCGAGCCCGATGCGGGCCGTGCCCCAGTCACACGCGAGGACGCGACCCTGCGACGGGATGGAAGTGTCGTTCACCAATCACCAATCACCATTCACGTCTCACTGCGCCATACTGGCAAAGAACTCCTTGTTCGTCTTGGTTCGCTTCATCCGTTCGAGCAGGAACTCCATCGCCTCGACCACCGGCATGTCGGCCAGGAAGTTACGCAGCAGGTGGACGCGGTTGAGCTCGTCCTTGTCGAGCAGCAGCTCTTCCTTGCGGGTGCCGGACTTGTTGATGTCGATGGCCGGGAAGATCCGCCGGTCGGCGAGGCGGCGATCGAGGACGAGCTCGGCGTTGCCGGTGCCCTTGAACTCTTCAAAGATGACTTCGTCCATCCGCGAGCCGGTGTCGATCAGCGCGGTGGCAATGATGGTGAGCGAGCCGCCGCCCTCGATGTTGCGCGCCGCGCCGAAGAAGCGCTTCGGCTTCTGCAACGCGTTGGCGTCCACGCCGCCGGAGAGGATCTTGCCCGAGTGCGGCACCACGACGTTGTGTGCCCGCGCGAGGCGGGTGATCGAGTCGAGCAGGATGACGACGTCGCGACCGTGCTCCACCAGGCGGCGGGCCTTCTCGATCACCATGTCGGCAACCTGCACGTGACGATCGGCCGGTTCGTCGAAGGTCGATGCGATCACTTCGGCCTTCACGTTCTCCTGCATGTCGGTGACTTCTTCGGGCCGTTCGTCGATCAGCAGCACGATCAGGTAGATCTCGGGGTGATTCTCGGTGATGGCGTTGGCCAGCTTCTGCAGCAGGATCGTCTTGCCGACCTTCGGTTGCGCGACGATCAGTCCGCGCTGCCCCTTGCCGACCGGCGACATCAGGTCCACCACGCGCATCGACAGGTCGCCGTTCTTCTGTTCCAGCCGGATCCGCTGGTCCGGGTACCTCGGCTTGAGGTTGTCGAAGGCGATCCGGGTCTTGGTCTTGTCGGGCTCCTCGAAGTTGACGGTCTCGACCTTGAGGAGGGCGAGGTAGCGCTCCCCCTCCTTGGGTGGGCGGACCTGCCCCTGGATCGTGTCGCCGGTGCGGAGGTCGAATCGCTTGATCTGGCTCGGGGAGACGTAGATGTCGTCCGGGCCGTAGAGGTAGTTCCAATCCTGGCTGCGGAGGAAGCCGTACCCTTCGGGCAGAATCTCCAAGACCCCCTCACCACGGATGACGGTGTCCTTGTCGAGCAGTGACTGCTCGATCCGGAAGATCATGTCCTGCTTGCGGAGCCCGGAATAGTTGGTGATGTTGAGTTCGGCCGCCAGTGCATGCAGCTCGGCGACAGACTTCTGTTTCAGTTCGGCGATGTCCACGAGGATCTCCGGGTCGATTCATCCAGCCCGCGCGCTGGACGCACGGCTGACCGCGATGATGGAGCTAGCAGTGACGGAAGAGTCAATGAGTCTGGCGTATGAGGGTCGGTGCGAAGCAATGATGTGGGGGGTCGGGTGATACGGCGTGGAGTACCCCACGTTAGGGGGCCGCAGCGTCGGCGTCAAGAGGCCCGGTGAGCGATCCCCGGCGCTTTTTCGCGGCGTGCGAGGAAATGACCCTCGCCGGGGACCGGGAGGTTTTCGACGGGATGCTCGCTGCCGAGCATGCCGGGCCAAGTGCCGAGCTCGACTCCTTCCTCCAGGCCTGGCCGGGGGCCTGGTACTGGGGTGATGACGGCCACACCCGCCTGGTCCTGATTCAGGGGTCGGCGCCGGCCCGGCCGGAGCGGTGGCTCTGGCACGGCGCCCTCCTCATTCTCTTCATTATCTGTACCCTCGCGGCCGGGGCGGTGCTCGCCGGCCAGTTGGTGCCGCCGGTGCACCACACCATCGGGCAGGCGATCGGGGGAGTCTGGCAGTTCGGGCTGTTCATCGCCCGGGACGGCTGGCGCACCCTCCACCTTGGCTGGACCTTCGCCATCCCGCTGCTCGCCATCCTCCTGATTCATGAACTTGGCCACTATTTCACGGCGCGTCGGTATGCCATCGACGCCTCGCCGCCGTACTTCCTCCCGGTCCCGCCCAACATTTCGCCGATCGGCGGGATGGGAGCATTCCTTCGTCTCCGCAGCCCGATTTACGACCGGCGGCAGCTACTGGATGTCGGCGCTGCCGGGCCATTGGCGGGCTTCGTCGTGGCGCTGGGGGTGCTGATCTGGGGCTACCTCGAGTCTCACCGGATCACCGCGCCGTTGGCCGGCCCCCAATTGGTCCTCTTCGCCGGGCACCCGGTGCTGCTGGGAGATTCGCTGCTCACGCTCGCGCTGCATGAATGGCTGCTGCCGGGGGCGGGGCCGATCGTACTGGCGCCCGAGGCGTTTGCCGGCTGGGTCGGGCTCTTCATCACCGGGCTGAACCTGCTGCCACTCTCGCAACTCGATGGCGGGCACGTCCTGTTCGGGTTGCTTGGTCGCCGCCAGCGCTGGATTTCCTACCTGGTTGTTGCGGGATTATTGGTCCTCGCCCAGGGCGCCCCGATGTGGTACCTGTGGGTTGGTCTGACCTTCGCGATCGGCGGGGGAAGCTGGGCCCATCCCGACGTGATCGTGCCGGATCGCCCGGTGTTGCGCGCCGGCCGCTGGACCGGGATCGCCTGCCTCGTGGTCTTCGCGTTGACCTTCGTCCCGATCCCCTTCCTCCCCTGAACCCGGGGTGACGGGAGGTCGCGGGACGATTCCGTCGCCGCCGTCTCCCTCCGAGTGCAACAACTCGACCCCGTGATGCGTACCACCTTGCTGAGGACGAACCAGCCGCAGGACCTACACCTTCCAGGAGCCATCATGACTCGCCGCGTTGCCGCAGCCATCATCCTCGTTGCCGGGATCATGGCCCTTCCCAATGGCGCCGCTGCCCAGGGCGCCAAGCCGGCGGCGAAGTCCGCTGCAGTGGTCACGAAGTGGCCCGACCGGCCGATCCACCATGAAATCCCGCTTACCAACATGATCAAGCGGGCCTTTGCCGCCGGGACGCGCGACTCGTCCGGCGCGCCGGGCAAGCGCTACTGGCAGACCTGGATGGACTACACCATCAACGCCCGCCTTGACTCGGCCACGCACGTGGTGAGCGGCCGCGAGACGGTCGTCTTCAAGAACAACAGCGATACCTCGATCGCGAACATCCGGCTGCGTCTCTACCAGAACGTCTTCGAGCCGCACAACGTCCGCGCGCGAGTGGTGGAAGAGGTCACCTACGGGATGCACGTCACCAAGCTTGCCGTCAACGGGCAACCGGTGGACCTGAATCCGCCGGCTGGAGGACGTGGTGGCCGAGGCGGCTTCGCCGGCGGTCGCGGTGGAGCTCCGGATCCGGCGGCTGGCCCGCGCGTACCGACCGTGAGCGGCCTCGCTTCGACGGTCGCCACGATCACGCTCGCCACACCGGTGCCGGCCAAGGGCAGCGTGACGATCGACGCGGAATGGGATTTCGCGGTGCCAAATGCCAACGCGCGTGGATTGCGGATGGGCCGCTGGGCCGACTCGCTCTACGAGGTGGCGCAGTGGTATCCGCAGGTCGCGGTCTACGATGATCTTCGCGGCTGGGACACCGAGCTCTACCTTGGGGACACCGAGTTCTACAACAACTTCGGCCGCTTCGACGTGCGGATCGACGTGCCGGCCGGCTGGATCGTCGGTGCCACGGGAGTGCTCCAGAATCCGCAGGAAGTGCTCACGGCCACGGCACGCGATCGGCTGTCGCATGTGCTCGAGTCGGACTCGCAACGCAACATCGTCAGTGCCGACGAGCGGGGGCCGGGGAAGTCGACCATGCCCGGCACTCGGTTGGTCTGGCACTTCATTGCCGACACGAGTGGCGATTTCGCCTGGGGCACGTCGGATCGCTATGTCTGGGATGCCACGCGCGCCACGATCCCGGGCAAGGGGCCGATCCCGGTCAACCTCCTGTACGAGCCGGGCCATGCGGCGTCCTATGCGACGGGCGGACCGATCGTTCGCCATGCGCTCGAGTTCTACTCGAAGCTCTGGATGCCCTACGCCTTCCCCTTGATGACGGTGGTCGATGGGCCCGAGGGCGGGATGGAATATCCGATGTTCATCATGTCGAGCATCGGCGCGTCCGATCATGAGGCCGGGCACGAGTGGTGGCCGATGATGGTCGGCACCAACGAGACCTGGTACGGCTTCATGGACGAGGGCTTCAATCAGTACATGAATGCGCTCTCGACCGCCGACCGCGTCACCCTCGGGATCGGGACGGGGCGAGGTGGTGCGGGCGGTGGTGGCCGCGCGGGCAATGCGCCTGGGGTCGTCAACGCCCCGCCGGGGGCCGCGGTGGTCACCACGGGTCGAGCGGGTGCGCCGGTGCTCACGACCAGCGGCGGCGGTGGTGGCGGCGGTGGCCGCGGCGCCGCCTGCACCTCACGCACGATGAATCCCCCGGGTGGCGTCGGCGTCCTCAACTGCAATGGTCAGAGCTTTGGCGCGCAGAGCGGTGACGAGAGCTATGCGATGCTGATGTGGAACGCCAACTACGGTGGGCCGCGCTACCAGGACCAGGCGTACGGCCGGGCGCCGAAGATGCTCTCCATGCTCGGCGGGATTGTCGGTGACTCGGCGGTGTGGCATGCGATGAGCGGCTACGCCAAGGCTTGGCTGTTCAAGCACCCGACCCCGTGGGACTACGCCTTCTTCATGAGCAGGGCGCTCAAGCAGGATCTTGGCTGGTTCTGGTACTACTGGCTCTACACCACCGAATCGGTGGAAGGGTCGATCCAGGACGTCAAGAGCGTGGGCCCGGCCACCACGGTCACCGTCCGGCAGGATGGCCAGATGCCGTCGCCGGTGGTGCTGAAGGTGGAGTTTGCGCCCAAGGGTGCGGCGATTCGCCAGATGAAGAACAGCGTCAAGCTCGACAGTGCCAGTGCCTTGGTGACGTTCCCCGTTGATGTCTGGTTCAACGGATCGAAGACGTTCAAGGCGGCACTCAACTTTGGTGGCCGCAAGATCGAAAAGATCACCCTCGACCCATACGGTCGCTTCCCCGACAAGGACGTGACCGACAATGTCTGGCCGCGCCAACCCAAGCCACCGGTGACGCCATGATTCGCCGTGCCACCCGCGCGGTGATCCTGATCGCCGGGGTGATCGCCCTTCCCCTGGCGGTCTCCGCGCAGGCCACAAAGCCGGCGGCCAAGGCCGCACCGGTCATCGTCGCCAAGTGGCCCGACCGGGCGATTCGCCACGACATCCCGCTCACCAACATGATCAAGCGGGCGTTTGCGGCCGGGACGCGCGATTCCACCGGACGACCGGGGGCGAAGTACTGGCAGCTCTCGGTGGACTACACGATCAATGCCCGGCTGGACATCCCCACGGCGACGATCTCCGGGCGCGAGACGGTGATCATCACCAACAACAGTGACACCACGCTGCGTATGCTGCAGCTGCGGCTCGACCAGAACATCTTCTCGGCCAACGTGGCGCGGGCTGAGCAGGTCGGCGAGATCACCGAAGGAGTGAAGATCACCAAGCTGCTGCTCGACGGTGCGCCGGTCGATCTCACCAGCCAGTTCATGGCTGGCCAGCTGTCCACCACCTCGGCCCGGATCGTCTGGCCGAAGCCGGTGGCTGCCAAGGGTACCGGCAAGATGGAACTGGAATGGAGCTTCCGCGTGCCGCGCGCCGACAATGGGCGCGGGCTGCGGATGGGCCGCTGGGGTGACTCGCTCTACCAGGTGGCGCAGTGGTATCCGCGGGTGGCGGTGTACGATGACCTGCGCGGCTGGGACCTGGACCCCTATCTCGGGCCGTCCGAGTTCTACAACAATTTCGGCCGCTTCGATGTCTCGCTCGACCTGCCGGCCGGATGGCCCGTCGGGGCCAGCGGCGTGTTGCAGAACCCGGAGCAGGTGCTGACGCCGACCGTGCGCGAGCGGCTGTCGCATGTGCTCGAGTCGGATTCGCAGCGAAGCATTCTCAGTAATTCAGAGCGCGGCGCAGGGGTCGCGACGGCGGCCGGTGACCGGCTGGTCTGGCACTTCGTGGCCGACAGCGTGGCCGACTTTGCCTGGGGGACCTCGGACCGCTACGTCTGGGACGCGACCCGGGCGAACATCCCGGGCAAGGGTTTCATCCCGGTGCACGTGATGTACCTGCAGGGCAATCGCGTCCAGTATGCCCAGGTCGGCGCGCGGGCGCGGCACGCGCTCGAGTTCTATTCCAAGCTCTGGATGCCGTACGCCTTCCCGACGATGACGGTGATTGACGGACCGGACAATGGGATGGAATATCCCGCCCTCATCATGTCGGGGCTGGGCGCCGCCGACCACGAAGTCGGCCATGAGTGGTGGCCGATGATGGTCGGTACCAATGAAACCTGGTACGGCTTCATGGATGAGGGATTCAATCAGTACATGAACGTCCTCTCCGACGCCGATCGCATCGGGCGCGTGGGGAACCTCGATCGCTTTGGCCAGAGCTATGGCCGCATGAGCGGCTCCGAACTCGAAGCGCCGCTGATGTGGGACGCCAACTATGGTGGCCCCAACTACAGCTTCCAGGCGTACAGCAAGGCGCCGATGATGC